>JACRGM010000223.1 GCA_016212345.1 Nitrospinota bacterium | reverse complement strand
TAAGCTGATCAGCTTATCTGTCTCTCCAGCCATCGCAGAGACCACTACGACTACATCTTTACCACCTTCCTTCTCTCTAGCTATCTTCTCTGCTACTATCTTTATCCTTGTAATATCTCCTACAGAGGTCCCACCAAATTTCTGAACTATGAGACTCATCTTAATCCTTCCTCTGAAAATAGCCCCCTCACACTACCACAAATGCACGGACAAACAAGTTTGTCCATGCCACCCAGCCACCCAGCTTTATATAAATTCTAAATTAATCTTAGCGACTAACTCTATCCTCCCCCTTGAATAAAATAATCCATCAGCTCATATCCCTTCTCAAGGTGTATAGAACCATCTCTTAATATTGATTCATCAAATCTCTGCACACCATCAGGCTCTCCTTTACATGGATAGATAGCAAAGGGAACAGGATCAGCCGAGTGTGTCCTCGTACTCAAGGGGGTGAAATGATCTGTCATGAGCAATATCCTTATATCCCCTATCCCCTGAATACCTCTTATTATCCCACCTACGATAAGGGAATCAAAGTCCTCAATAGCCTTGATCTTATTATAAAGATCTCCGTTATGAGATGCCTCATCAGGTGCCTCTACATGTAGATAGACAAAATCCTTTTTTCTGAGTTCAGATAAGGCGTATCTCACCTTTCCTTTATAATCTGTATCCAGATAGCCTGTAGCGCCTGGCACATTTATACTATCAAGACCAGCATATATCCCTATCCCTTTCAAGAGATCAACTGCAGAAATGACCGATCCAGAAAGACCATATCTCTCCTTGAAGGTCGGCAACTGAGGACAAGTCCCATATCCCCATAACCAAATGCTATTGGCTACCCTTAATCCCTCATCAGCACGCCTCTTATTTATCTTGTGATTCCTAAGGATCATCTGAGAATCATTCATCAACCTTATTATCTCTCCCTCCTCCTTTCCAGATGGAAGATACTCCCTTATCCCCTGTCCTGAGATATCGTGTGGAGGATAAAGCTTAAGATTGATAGAGTCCTTTCTCCAAACCATAAGATGCCTGTAACTGACCCCAGGGTAAAATTTTATATCCTCTGAACCTAATCTTTTATCAATCTCAATTATTAACTCCCTTGCCTCCTCTGTGGAGATATGTCCTGCACTGAAATCCTCCATGATCATATCATTTCCCATCGGCCTTAAGGTGATCAGATTACAGCGAAAGGCTATATCTCCATGGTTTAACCTCACACCCATGCTTGCTGCCTCAAAAGGGGCCCTCCCTGTATAATATATTACTGGGTCATACCCGAGTATGGAGAGGTTCGCAACATCACTCCCAGGGGGAAGACTATCAGGTATTGTCCTGACTCCTCCAGTAATCCCATGATGGGCAACAAAATCCATCTGAGGCGTATTCGCCACAGTCAGAGGTGTCCTGTTGTTAAGTTCAGGGATAGGATAATCAGACATCCCATCTCCAACGAGAACTATATATTTCATTTATCCTTTCCGGTAACAACAACTATATTATGAGTCAGAAGCCAGAAGTCAGAAGCCAGAATAGCATTAGTGCCACTAACAGTTTACCTCTATAACACTATTCACTCTTGAAATTGTTTAGCTTTTTCTCTCTTCATTCTGGCTTCTGACTTCTGACTTCTGACTTCTTCTCAATCACATGGAATATCGTATCCCTTACATCATCGTATCTAGCAGGCAACTCTATAGGGAGATTAGAATATCTTGACTCCACTCCCTTCAGCCTCTTTTCATGATATCTGATCTGAAAATCAGCAAATTTGAGTCCATTAGCAGTTGAGATCACAACAACCCTATCTGAAGAGGCGATTTCTCTTCTCTCCACTAACTTGAAGAGGACTGATAGGGCAACACCAGTGTGTGGACAATTAAATAGACCTGTCCTATCAGCATGGGCAGCAGCATTTGCTAGTTCATCCTCAGTGGCCTGCTCCACTATTCCATTAAATATCTTAAGTATAGTGATAGCCCTGTTAATACTTACAGGGTCCCCAATCTGGATTGCACTGGCAAGGGTCTTCCTTGCATGGATCGGTTTATACCTCTTAAATTTGGTCAAGTAACTCCTATACAGAGGGTTTGCCCTCTCTGCCTGTGCACATACTATCCTAGGTAGTCTATCTATGATCCCGAGATCCTTCATAACTAAGAATCCCTTACCAATGGCGCTTACATTACCCAGATTACCCCCTGGGATGATTATAATATCTGGGACCTCCCAATCAAACTGCTGGACCAATTCGATACTTACGGTCTTCTGGCCCTCTATACGGAGGGAATTCATAGAATTTGCCAGATATATGTTACTCTTTTTACACACCTCCTGAACAATCTTCATACATCCATCAAAGTCTGTATCCAACGAAAGGGTTATAGCACCATGTGCAAGTGGCTGTATCAACTGGGCATTGGATACCTTGTTCTTGGGAAGAAAGACTATTGCCTGAATCCCGGCAACTGCACAATAGGCTGCAAGTGAGGCTGAGGTATCTCCAGTTGATGCACAGGCAACCGCTAATATATCCTTCCCCTCAGATATCATCTGTCTTACCATGGAGACAAGGACGGTCATCCCTAGATCCTTAAATGAACCTGTATGACTATTCCCACACTGCTTTATCCATAAGTCCTCTACCCCAATCTCCTTGCCAAGCCTCTCTGCCCAGAAGAGATTGCTCCCACCTTCATAGGTAGAAACAACATTTTCATTATCCACATCAGGACAAACCATCTCCTTCTTCCCCCAGACAGAACTCCCATATGGCCATTCTGTTCGTCGGTAACGATGATCAAAAAGCCCCTTCCATTCAGATGGACTCTTATCCTTTAACCTATCTATGTCATGCCTGACCTCTAGGAGATTACCACAATCTGGACAGTTGTAGATTATCTCATTAAGATTATATCTGGTACTACACCCACCAATACACTGAAACCATGCCTTGTATTTATTGTCGTTCATCATTCTCCACCCTGATCAGAACCGATCTTTCCAAAACTACATCAAGTCTGTCAATCTCAGAGAGGGCAGATTGAATATCACGCTCCACCGCAGAATGGGTCATTATAACAAGTGGTACAGCCTCATTTTCCCTTCTCCCCTTCTGTATGACAGATGCTATACTTATAGACCGAGCCCCCAATATCCCTGAGATCTTTGATAGTACCCCAGGTCTATCCAAGACAGAGAATCGGAGGTAATATTCAGAGGTAATATTACTGATATCCTTTATCTTGGTATCTGTTATCTTCTCCGGCAGATACGATCGAGAAGGGAGACGATACCCCTCACCCCCCTTTATTATATTCCTAGCAATCTCCACTATATCACCTACAACAGCACTACCTGTTGGAAAAGCACCTGCCCCTTTTCCTATCAACATATTCTCCCCAACAAAATCCCCTCTAACCCTAATAGCATTAAAGACCCCATTCACCCTAGAGATCGGATTATCCTGCGGGATCATTGTAGGATGCACACGTATATCAATCTCGTCACCACTCCTTTTGGCAATGGCCAACAACTTGATCCTATAACCAAATTCCCGTGCGTAAATTATATCTGTGGGGGTAATATTCGAAATCCCTTCAGTATATACATCCTCAACAGAGACCTTACTTCCAAAGGCTAATAATGCCAGGATAATAATCTTATGAGCAGAATCTATCCCATCTATGTCAAGGGTTGGATCAGCCTCTGCATACCCTCTTTCCTGGGCCTTTTTTAGTATATCACTGAAATCACCACCCTCATTGGTCATCTTACTCAATATGTAATTCCCTGTACCATTTACAATGCCATAGATTGACTCAATATTATTCGCCACAAAACCCTCCCGTAACGAACGGATAATAGGTATCCCTCCCCCCACGCTTGCCTCAAAACCTATGGCTACCCTCTTTCTATCTGCCATATCAAATATCTCCTCCCCATTCTTTGCAAGGAGGGCCTTATTGGCTGTTACTACATGCTTCCCATTATTCATGGCCTCGAGTATGAATCTCTTTGCTGGTTCATACCCACCTATCAATTCAATTACTATATTAATCTCTGGATCATTAATTATCTCCCATGCATCGGTTGTCAAGATCCCTTTATCAATCTCTATACCCCTATCCCTCTTGATATCAAGATCAACGATCTTTGCCAGTCTTATAGGGATACCTACCCTATCCTCTATCAACCTCGAATTCTTAATCAGGATACTGACAACACCTGTCCCTATTGTACCAAGACCTATTAGACCTATCTTTATATGTTTCATATATGTTTCATACGAAAATACCTTTATAACACACCCCCAACCCCTCTTAATAGAGGGGAGTTCTAAAATTTCCCCTCTAAAAAGAGGGGATTAAGGAGTGTGTTTATTTTCCCTTATTTCCCCTCTAAAAAGAGGGGATTAAGGGGTGTGTATTTTCATGCTCCTTTGTGCCGACTTGTCGGCATGAACGTTTCATATATGTTTCATCTGAAATTTCTATTTTGTATTTCGGGAATCCTTCCCGAAATATATCCTTTATTATATATTATAGAATATTCCTTATCCCCCTAACAGCCTGTTTAGTGCGGTGTTTGTTCTCTACCAATGCAAATCGAACAAAACCATCACCACCCTCTCCAAATCCAATCCCAGGTGATACAGCTACCTTTGCCTCCTTAAGTAGGAGTTTGGAAAACTCAATAGAACCCATCTTCTTGTATTTATCCGGTATCTCTGCCCATACAAACATTGTAGCCTTAGGTTTTTCTATCCTCCATCCAATTCTATTTAATCCCTCAATAAGGACATCTCTTCTCGATCTATATGTGTCCCTTATCTCATTAACACACTCTTGTGAACCATTGAGTGCAATAATACTTGCAATCTGTATCGGTTGAAACATCCCATAGTCGAGATAGCTCTTTATCCTTGTAAGTGCCCATATGAGCTCTCTGTTTCCAACAGCAAACCCCACCCTCCATCCAGGCATATTATAGCTCTTTGATAAGGTAAAGAATTCTACCCCTACATCCTTTGCACCTGGAACCTGCAACATACTTGGTGCTTTATACCCATCAAAGACGATATCTGCATAGGCAAAATCGTGAATAACTATAAGATTATGTTCCCTAGCAAAATCTACAATCTTCTCAAAGAAGTCTATCCCTACACAAGCAGTCGTTGGATTGTGAGGGAAATTTATGATTAGCAACTTAGGATGCGGCCACTGGCGACTAAAAGAGGTCTGAAGGCTCTCAAAGAAATCCCCATCCTTGGTGAGGGGGAAATGTACCACATCACCATTTGCAATGATAACCGCATAGCTATGTATAGGATAGGTGGGGGTCGGTACCAAAACCGTGTCTCCAGGACCTATAATGGCCAAGGCAAGATGGGATATACCCTCCTTTGATCCTATAGTTGCGATCACCTCTGATTCATAATCCAGATCAACATCAAAATTCCTCTTATACCAATTGGCGATAGCCAATCTCAACTTCTTTATCCCCCTTGAGGCAGAGTAACGGTGATTCTGAGATTTTTGGGCAGCCTCGCAGAGCTTATCAACAATGTATCCTGGGGTAGGTTGATCAGGATTTCCCATCCCAAAGTCAATAATATCTTCTCCCCTCTGCCGTGCCTTGAGCTTTAGATCATCAATCACATTAAAGACATAAGGGGGTAATCTCTCTATCCTCTGAAAAACCTGTTGCATAAGGCTTGATTCCTCCTATACTTGTCCACCCTCTTTCTCCTTCTCAAAGATCTCACAGAGATTTATCTCAATCTCGAAAGTAGACAGATTCAATACCTCGTCCCAGTTAAATATCTCTGAAGAACCATATTTGTTCTCTTTCAGACAGTATCTCTCCACATATTCCCTCTCTGGAAATACAATTATGTATTCCTTTACCCCGAATCGTTCATAAATGTCCTTTTTCTCCCTTCTATCCTTCACTTCGGTACCAGGTGAGACGACCTCTATGATTAAATCTGGTGTGCCCTGAATGTTATCCTCTGTAACCTTACTTTTATCACAGATTACAAACAGATCAGGCTGAACCACATTCTGTTCGTCAAATACTACATCAGTGGGTGCTACAAAGTGTAAACATTCTTTAAGTTTTATAGTAAATTCATAATCAATTCTGCTCACAATCCTCTGATGTCTTACTTTTGGTGCTGGAGTCATATTATATACCACACCATCTATAATCTCCCACCGTTCATTCTCGGGCCATGTTAAATAATCTTTATAGGTATATCGTCTTTCCTTTTTGATTGCAAATCCCATCATTACCTCTTATTTATGACTTTCACTATAAGTATAAAAACTCTGGTATCTCTTCTCCTTTTACAAGATCCTCGTAACTCTCCCTTTTACGGATCATAAAGAATTCCTTTCCCTTGACTAATACCTCTGGTACACGGGGACGGGAGTTGTAGTTGGAGGACATGGTAAAACCGTATGCCCCAGCACTCATCAGGACAATTAGTTGATCCCTCTTTAAATCAGGGAGCACCCTATCCTTTGCAAAGAAATCCCCACTTTCACATATCGGACCCACCACATCTACTACTATCTTATGGGAAGTAGTATCTCTCTTTAGTGGGAGTATCTCCTGATACGAGTTATATAAACTCGGTCTGATCATATCATTCATCCCTGCATCTACTATTAAAAAGCCCTTTCCTTCACCAAATTTTGTATACAAGACCTTGGTAACTAAGATACCTGCATTCCCAACAATCACCCTCCCTGGTTCAAAGATAATAGTATAATCTGTACCAGAGAGGAGCGGTATAACCTCTGCTGCCAGATCTCTTGGATGAGGAGGGGTTTCATCCTTATATGTAATCCCCAATCCACCTCCAAGATTTAGATACCTTATATCAATCCCTTCCTCCTTCAGACTCTTTGCCAGAAGGATGATCTTTTTTAATGCCTCCACAAACGGGCTAGTCTGGGTAATCTGTGACCCTATATGTTTATGTATTCCAACAATCTCTATATACTCTAGACTCTCTGCCAGTTTATACTCCTTAAGGGCATTCTTAATATCAATCCCGAATTTATGTGTCTTAAGACCAGTAGATATATATGGATGAGTCATTGGATCTATATCCGGATTTACCCTTAATGCCACCCTTGCCTTACAACCGAGATCTTCTGCCACCTTATCTATAAGAAAAAGCTCTTGTGAAGATTCAACATTAAACATCAGGATATCTGACTCAAGGCCGTACCTTATCTCCTCCCTTGTCTTCCCTACCCCAGCATAGACGATCTTTTGAGGATCTGCCCCTGCCAACAATGCCCTGTATAGTTCCCCACCAGAGACAATATCTAGTCCTCCCCCTTCCCTGAGAAATATCCTCAAGATAGAGAGGTTTGAATTTGCCTTCATGGCAAAGCAGATCATGTGTGGTATATCTTTAAAGGCCTCATCAAATACGAGGAAGTGATTACGGAGTGTATTATAGCTATACAGATAGAATGGTGTACCTACCTCCTCAGCAATATCCTGTATCAGTACATCCTCGCAATATAGATCCCTCTCTCGGTATTTAAAATCATGCATATTGATTCCCCTTGTAATCGTGACTCCTCATGAGGATGAGGAGGGGTAGGTGGTCCCTTTACACCACAACCTATAATCATCATTACCACTGTCATGATAATGATCCTTATAAAACTATAGATTTTCATATAATCCTCACTCAATCTCAGCGATCCTCTTTAATACCTCGTTTTTAGATGTCCCCCCTTTAGACCTCTTCCTATTAATAGAATTCTCAACCGTGATATATCTAAAGATATCTTCTTCAAAGAGATCAGAGAACCCCTTTATCTCCTGGAGAGTGAGCTCATCAAATCCCTTATTATTATTATTTATACAGTATCTTACAACCTCACCAACTATCTTATGTGCCTCCCTGAATGGGAGCCCCTTTTCTACCAGGTAATCAGCCATATCAGTAGCTGTAGTAAACCCTTTACTAGCTGACTTTAACAATTCCTCTTTGTTTACCTTTACCTCTTTTAATAGCCTTGAGTATATACTGAGGGAGTCTTTAACCGTATCCACAGTATCAAATAGAGATATCTTATCCTCCTGCATATCCCTGTTATAAGCCAATGGAAGTGACTTCATCATAGTCAGGAGTGAGAAGAGGTTCCCATATATCCTCCCTGTCTTTCCACGAACTAGTTCCGGGACATCAGGATTCTTCTTTTGGGGCATAATACTGCTACCTGTACAGAATGACTCCCCTATCTCGATAAAATTGAACTCTGATGATGACCATAATATCAACTCCTCACTCAGGCGACTTAAGTGCATCATCAATATAGATGCCCCTGCACAGAATTCTATAATAAAATCCCTGTCACTTACACTATCTATACTATTTGTGGTGACCTTTGGAAAATTGAGAAGAGTAGCCACATAATCCTGATCTATTGGCAAGGATGTCCCTGCCAATGCAGCAGAACCAAGGGGCATTACATTGATCCTCTTTAAGGAGTCATTATACCTCTCTTCATCTCTATCGAGCATCTCGAAATATGCGAGGAGGTGATGAGAGAGAAGCACAGGCTGAGCCCGTTGCAGGTGCGTATATCCTGGCATAATAGTGTCTATATTCTTCTTTGCAAGCCTGATAATCGATCTCTTTAACTCCCTGATACACCTTATAATCTCCTCTATCTCATCACGGAGATAAAGGCGTATGTCAAGTGCTACTTGATCATTCCTGCTACGGCCCGTGTGGAGTTTCCCTCCAAGATCGCCGATCAGATCTATAAGTCGCCTTTCAATATTCATATGTATATCTTCTAACCCTATATCAAACTCAAATTCCCCCTTTTCTATCTCTTTTTCTATCCTCTCTAACCCCTTGACTATCTTTTGAGTCTCTTCCTCGCTTAATATTCCACATCTTCCTAGCATCTTGCAATGAGCAATACTCCCCATAATATCATATCTATATAACCGCTTATCAAAGGATACTGATGCTGTGAATTCTTCTACCAATCTATCAGTATCCTCTGTAAATCTCCCTTCCCACGCTTTTTTCATCTCTTTTTTCATCTAAATCTCTGTCTGAATCACAGATCCTTCACATAGACATCTCTGGGTTTTACCCCATCAGATGGTCCAATCACACCTTCTTTCTCCATTACCTCTATCATCCTTGCAGCACGATTATATCCCACCCTCAACCTCCTCTGGATCATTGATATAGATGCCTGACGGGTCCTGGCAACAAGGGCAACTGCCTCATCATACTTCTCATCGTACTCCTCCCCTTCCTTCCCTTCATCATCCTCCTTTGACTCCAACCTGGCCTTGAGTATAGAATCATTATATACTGGTCCCTCCTCCCTTTTAAGGAAATCTACAACCCTCTTTATCTCGACCTCTGACACAAGTGCACCATGAATACGCTGAAGCCTAGATGTCCCAGGGGGGAGGAATAGAAAATCCCCCTTGCCGAGTAACCTCTCTGCGCCTGCACAATCGAGTATTGTCCTAGAATCTGTCCTCGAAGAGACCTGAAAGGATATACGGGCAGGAAAGTTTGCCTTTATAGTACCTGTTAATACATCAACAGAAGGTCTCTGAGTAGCCAGTATTAGATGTATACCTGAGGCCCTGGCCATCTGAGCTAACCTTGCCAGGGAGTCCTCTACATCTCTTGATGAGACTATCATAAGGTCTGCCAGCTCATCTATTACAACAATGATATATGATAATCTCTTCTCCTCAGAGGGGGGTATCCCCCCTCCTTCTCCTTCTACTTCTACTTCTACTTCTAAAGTATGATCCAAAGAATGATCCTTCTTCTGGCCCTTTGCCTCTCTCTTTTGCCTTGAATCATCTTCTTTAAATAGCCTGTTATACCCATCAATATTGCGTACCCCTTTTTCAGATAGTAGCCGATATCTCCGCTCCATCTCTTCCACCACCCATTTCAATGCAATGGATGCCTTTTTAGGGTCAACGACTACTGGTGAGATCAGGTGAGGGATACCATCATATACAGAGAGTTCTAACATCTTAGGATCGATCATTATAAAATTGATCTCTTCAGGGGTGGCATTAAACAATAGGCTACATATCATGCTATTTACCCCTACACTCTTTCCTGATCCAGTAGCCCCTGCAACCAAGAGATGTGGTATGATGGCCAGATCTGTTACAATGGGATTACCTGATATATCCTTACCAAGACCTAGTGGAAGGGTGGCCTGAGATTTCCTGAATTCATCAGAGGAGAGGATCTCACTCAGATATACAATCTCCCTCTTTACATTTGGGATCTCAATCCCTACCACTGACTTCCCAGGCACAGGTGCCAATATCCTGACACTCAAGGCCTTCATCCCTAATGCAAGGTCATCTGATAGTCCCATAATCTTACTTACCTTAACACCTGATGCAGGTTCAAATTCGTATCTAGTTATCACCGGCCCAGGCACTACCTCTAATACCTTTCCATTGACCCCAAAATCCTTTAGCTTCTTTTCTAATATATCGGCATTTACAGCAAACTCATCCCTTGACCTCTTTTCATCAAGCTTGAGGGGATGATCCAGAAGTGACAATGGGGGAAGCTGATAATCTCCATTGGTATCAAGGGGATCAATCTCTTCCTGTACACTGGAGGCCCTCCTCTTATTATCCCTTCTCTTCTTCCCATTATCTCCTATCTGCCTCGAAGGTCTTATCTTTCTATCTCTCAATCGCTCCCCTTTCTTTCTCATCTCTATCCTCATCCTTATATTATCTAAGATGGATGATTTAAGTGATAGAAATCCCTTGATATTGTTTGAGATGGATGATTTGAGTGATAAGGTTCTCTTAAATAAAAAGAGAAAGATATCCCTAATACCACTGAATAGAGAGATTACAGATATACGGGTTACTGTTATTAGTGATAATAATAGGATAGTTATAACAATAAGATAAGACCCTGTTTTGTTAAAGTATTTTAATAGATTCATAGAGATTATCTCACCCAATATCCCACCAGACTGTACATCTTTAAAGATAGGGTCTATATCTAAAAACCTCATGTAGAGTAGAGAACAAAGAGATATTGATAGAGATAACCAGATCAATATAAGAGGGATATAACTCCTCCAACCTTTGTTACGGAACAAGGTTACTCCACATATCGCAGTAAAAAGAGGTATAAGATATGCCCCACTCCCTATCAAATGTATAAAATATGAGGCCATCTGTGCACCATAAGGACCTGTATAATTCTTAACACTAATAACCTTGGAGGAGACTTTAAACCATGATAGATCATTAGGATTATATGAAATAAGGCTGATGGTTGTAAAGATCGCAAATGCGATCAGAATTATACCTATGGATTCCTTAAAGAGCATATTACCGGACAATAAAGACATCCTCACCTTATCCTATTCCTATAGATTTCCATATAACAAATTACAC
>JACRGM010000224.1 GCA_016212345.1 Nitrospinota bacterium | reverse complement strand
AGATATCCCCCTTTTAATAGAGACAGGTAATATAGAGGAATTTGATGCAATTGTGGTAGTCTATTGTACCCCTGATAAGCAAATAGAGAGGCTCATAAAGAGAGATAACATTAGTGAAGAGGAGGCAAGGGAGAGAATAGAATCGCAAATGCCTCTTAAAGATAAATTATTATATGCTGATTATATTATTGATAATAATGGCACCAAGATAGAGACAGAAAGAGAGGTCAAGAATATCTGGTCAGAGCTACTCAAAAGGCTGGATGTATAGATTTTCAGATAATAAATTACACAAGGATAGAGGGAGAAATCCGAGTAAGGCGTACTGAGCGGTACGCCGTCGAGGATTTCGACTGATAACGCCGTGTAATTTGTTATATGGAAATCTATAGATGAGGATTGGATACTTTGAAAAGATTGTTGATTGTCACTACACTCGATTATGGATATTACTCTAATAACAGGGTACATCATCTTGTAGATCAATTTAAACAGAGGTTTGAAGATGTTACAGTGATGTATACAAAGGTCTATATTGCCAAGACCCACACCCTTTATCAACAGTTGAAGGGATTACTTACCCTCAGTTTAAGGACACAGAATAAAGGGAATGTAAGATTTATAGAGGTTGATCGCTTTTTAAACCATATTGGGGGCCTAGGTCTTAATATATTAGGTCTTGATACGCCATATTTGGTTCCTCATTCTCTCATTAAAAGGGTATTGAGAAGGATATTTAGCACTATGGGGTTTATCTCTGATTTGGCCATACTACCATCATTTTTTATTGCCTATCTATTAAAAGATAGGTCAAAGAAGGATGTCTTTATTGGCCAGGGCCCATGGGAGGTTGCCTTTGGTTATCTCTTACGTCAATTAGGGTTGGTTAAGACCTTAATATATGATGACTTTGATTATTCCCCTGGCTATCAATATATTAGTAAATTTAGAAGGTTCTATACCTCTATGTTAGAGATCTTTTGTCTTAAGAGGGCAGACCTGATTATCTCTGTAGGATCATTATTGGCAAGGCTCAGGGAAGACCAAACAGGGAGGAAGGTTCATATTATACCAAATGGTGTGGATTATCGTCATTTTCAAAAGGCTCAGATCAAAAAACCCCATCCACGGACATTAATATACATGGGTTATATCTATGATTGGGCAGGATTAGATCTTATAGTTGAGGCATTAGCAAAGATAAAACAAGATATTTCTGATATAAGGTTTCTTATATTAGGCCACACAAGCCCTGATTATATAAAAAAGATACTAAATATGGCTAAGGACCTCGGGGTAGACCGACATGTCCAATATCTAGGTAATAAGAGATATCGAGAACTGATAGACTATCTTGCAGAGGCTGATGTGGGGATGGCTGTCTTCAGGCCTGTAGAATTGAGAAGATATGCCTTTTCTTTAAAGGTCATAGAATACATGAGTTCTGGTCTTCCTGTTATAACCACAAAGGATACACAATCTGGATCTTTGGTAGAGGATTATCAATGTGGTGAGGCGGTTGAATATAATACAGATGATATAGTTAGAGCAATACACAATCTCCTTTTAGATAAAGATAGATATAAGAGATATTCCGAAAATGCTAAAAGATTTAGCAGAGAATATGACTGGGAAGAGTTATTAGGCAAGAGATATTATGAACTTATAAAGGAATATTATCAGCAAGATTTAGTTACTAACCGCTGAATGCTGAATGCTTACCTAAGACCTTATCAATTGCATCCATAACCTCTGATACAGATATTGTATTAAGACATCTTACATCATCACACCTTGGTATAAACAGTGCCTGATGAACAAAGCATGGACTACATGGTAGATCCTTTTTAATCGCTATAAAAGTTGTAC
The DNA here is from genome assembly GCA_016212345.1 of Nitrospinota bacterium. Lineage (GTDB taxonomy): Bacteria > Nitrospinota > Nitrospinia > SZUA-224 > SZUA-224 > SZUA-224. Next base: position 6,014 of record JACRGM010000224.1, on the reverse strand, counting down.
TATTATTAGATATTACCTGTTTTGGTGAGGTCGATCCAAAGATGCCTATAGAGGGGATATTTAAGGCTAATGCAATATGAAGGGGGCCAGAGTCATTACCAATAAAAAGATGAGATGATTTGATCAGGGTAGACATCCTTCCTATAGAGGTATCTCTTATACTACTTATTATATTGGGACTTTTAATCCTCTCAGAGATATAATTATTTATGTGAACCTCATCCCTGTTTCCAATGATTATTATCTTGGCCTTGTAACGGAGATCAATCTGTAGGAATAGATCTATAAAGTTATCTAATGGCCAACATCTAAGTTTCGAGGCCCAATAGGCACCAGGATGGACACAAAATATCAAATCATCCTCTGAGATATTATGCCTTTTTAGAAACCCTCTTGCAAAGAGTATATCCTCCTTTGGGATAACAATCTCTATATTGGGATTATTAATAGCTATCCCTGCCTCCTTAAGAAGGGCAATATTTTGCCTTAGTATAGGGCTCTCTCTTTTAAATTCAATCTTAGTGGTATATAAAAAACCAGATCCATTTTCAGTAAAACCTATTCTATAAGGGGCACCAATTACTCCACTCATAATCGTACCCTCTATCATTCCTACCCCCCTATGAGGATTATATATAAGATCAAACCTATATCTTCTAAGGGATATGGAAAATAATATCTTGACCAATAGTCTCTTATGCTCTTTATAGAGATTAAAATAGATAAAGTTAAAGAATGATCCGGGAAATAGTTTAAAGAATCCCTCATTTGCAGAGTCTATTAAGATTGTAAAGGAGGCAAGAGGAAAGGCCTCATGTAAGGCCCTGATTATAGGAAAGAGGCGGATATTATCACCGATCCCTCCGAGGCAGAAGATAAGGATCTTATGAATCTCCTCTTTTTTGAGCTCCTTATCAAAATATCCTCTGAACCATAAACCAATCAATGAAAAGAGTTTTAAAAATGGTATTTTAGCATATTGTTTTAGTATATGTAGATTCATGGTATGATCTTTTTTGTTTAACCCCATTATTTATTATAACATTTAGAGGTGGGGTATTGAAGGGGGTATCTTCAGAGGAAGAGGTGTTCATTATCAGATTGAGTGGAAGTCCTTGACATCCTTCAAGAAAGGTGATAAATTTTAATAATAATATAGCTATTTATGAACAGATCCTTTTATTCCTCCTTTGGAGATAGATGAGTTGGATGGAAGAGGGCTTCTCTCTATAGGTATAGTAAACTATAATAATAAAAAGGAGCTTAAAAACTGCCTCTCTTCCATCGAAGAGACAATTAAAGATATTCAAAAGGAGGTCTTTGTCTGCGACAATAACTCAAGTGATGGGAGCGCAGACATGGTTAGGAAGGATTTCCCTGATGTAAACCTAATAAGGAACAGTAAGAATCTAGGCCTTAGTAAGGCTATAAATATAATATTAAAGAGTATAGGAGGGGATTATTTCCTTCTCCTTGATAGCGATACAGAATTAAGACACGGTGCTATCCAATATCTATTGAAATTCTTAAATAACAATCCTGATGTTGGGATAGTCGGTCCTAGGATATACACCCATGAAGGGGCGATACAAGAGTCTGCCCGAAGATTTCCGAACTTTTTGAATGGTCTCTTTGGGAGGAGATCTCTGATGACCCGTATATTCCCAAATAATTCTATCTCTAAAAGATTCCTATGCATTGATTATATTAATGCCACTGAACCATTTGAGGTTGATTTTGTTATTGCTGCCTGTATACTTACCAGAAAGGAAGTTATAGATAAGGTAGGGGTCTTTGACGAGGACTTTTTCGTATATTGGTCAGAGGTTGATTGGTGCCGACGTGTAAAGAGCGATAAATATAAATATAGGGTCTTTTGTGTCCCTTCAGCAAAGATTATACACTATGAGAGGTATAAGCCATGGAATTGGAAGAAGGGGAGCCCCAGGATGATAAAGGATTTCAATAAAGGTGCTTATCTTTATTATAGAAAACACCATGTGAAGAATAGATTCTCCTTGAAAAATCTTATGGCCATATCTATGTTATCCCTAAGGACAGGTATCCTCTTGTGTGTAAATCATTTTAAGAGATAGAGATATTATGAAAGAGGAGATTAGAGGAGTTATAATGTCTGCTGGAAGAGGGACAAGGATGGAACCCTTTTCGACCTTTTATCCCAAGCCTCTCCTTCCTGTCTGCAACCTACCGATTATGGAGCATCATATAAATATAATGAAGGGGGTTGGTATTAGGGAAGTGGTAATAGTTGTTGGACATTTGGGGTTTGAGATAGCAAAAAGGATGGGTGATGGAAGTAGATTTGGGATCAAGATCAAGTATGTAGAGCAAAAACGAAACCTTGGGATTGCACATGCTGTTGGTATGTTAGAGCCCCATATAAATGGGAGCTTTCTTCTCTTCCTTGGGGATATATTCTTTATATCTGAAGATTTTGAAAGGCTTATTGAACTTAAGAGAGAGAGGGGAAGTTCTGCAGTCCTTGCTGTAAAGGAAGAGAATGACCCTGAGGCGATAAAGAGAAACTTTACAATACTCCTAGATCACGATGATCGGGTAAAACGGGTGATAGAAAAACCGAGGTATGTTACCAACATGCTCAAAGGATGCGGTATATACCTGTTTGATCTACATATCTTTGATGCTATAAGGAGGACGCCAAGGACAGCTATGAGGGATGAGTATGAGCTTACTGAGGCTATTCAGATACTTATCGAGGATGGCTTTCCCGTGGATATAGCCAAGATTATAAAGACCGATATCAATATCACCTTTCCTTATGATCTTTTAAGGTGTAATCTAGAAGAGCTAAAGGTCAAGAAGAAGGATTCACTTATTGATGAGAATGTCTCATTAGGTGGGGCTGAAGTAATAAATTCTGTGATAGGTAAAAATGTGGATATTAAGAATCCAATAAAGATTAGCAACAGTCTTATATTTCCAGATACAACACTCATGGTTGAATATGATATCGATTCCTGTATAGCGACCCCGGATGACCTTTTGGATTGTCGCAGATATATCAGATATATTGTTGGTAAGGGGGGGGCTTGATGGCAGAATATCAAAAGGCATTAGTTACAGGGGGAGCTGGTTTTATAGGTTCTTATCTCTGTAAGGGACTAATAAAAAATGGACTTGAGGTAATAGTGATAGACAACCTCTCTATGGGGAAAAAGGAGAATCTCCCTGATGGTGTTGATTTTATCCTTGGAGATATTATAGATGAATCAATGGTAAGAGAGGTTGTTATGAATATGGGGATTGATATAATCTTTCATCAGGCAGCAAAGGTAAGTGTCAGGGCATCCATTGATCACTTTTATGATGATGCGGAGAACAATATTATGGGTACATTGAACCTCCTCAGGGCATGCAAAGGCAGCCCTGTTAAGAGATTCATTTATGCCTCATCAATGGCTGTCTATGCTGATTCCAATGAGCCAAAACCGATCAATGAGGATTTTATCACAAATCCTATATCCCCTTATGGTGCCTCAAAGCTTTCCTCAGAGATATACTCCATGATGATAACAGATAGACTTGGCATAGATTGTATTGTCCTCAGATATTTCAATACCTATGGCAAGGGACAGAGATTTACCCCATATGTTGGTGTTATTACTATCTTTGTAAATCGTATCAAGGAGGGTGAACCACTGATAATCTATGGTAACGGTAATCAGTGTAGAGACTTTGTCCATGTAAGTGATATCGTCCATGCAAATATCCTTGCCATGGAGAAGAAGGTAAGAAGAGGGGTTTTTAATATAGGGACAGGGCGTCCAACCTCAATAAATAGACTTGCTCAGATAATAAGGGATAAAATGGACCCCAATGCAAAGGTAATTCATCTTGATGACCATCATGGGGAACTCAAAAACTCTATCGCCGATATCTCTAAGGCCAAAGAGGTTCTTGGTTATTGGCCAGAAAAGGCCTTAGAAGATGCCATTCATGAGGTTATTTGAGTAAGAGTGAGGGGCTATAGGCTTAACGACATTCATTGATATTAAAAATCTTTAAAAAGCCAGTAAAATCAAATCTTATACCATTTCTTATCGGGATTTGTATCAGTCTTATAGTAAGCCTTGATCCATTCATTACCAATTATCTCCATATAGGGTATCTTAAACATATTCCCTATTCATTTACTATATTAGTCCTTATATCTACTATCTGCCTATATCTGATCCATATAAACCTCGAAAAGGTTTGGAAAAGGGTGATACCCATCCTTTTGGTCTCTTTAATTATAAGTGACCAGATAAAGGGCTTAATTCCCATAGCTGTTGATCCTGCTGATATTGTAGTTCTATCAGCCTTTATCATCTGGTTAGTTAAAAATCTCATGAATGAAGATAGTAGAGTGAGATGGAGCAAGTTCGATCTGCTGATTTTGGGTTTAATACTCCTTGCCTTTCTCTCAATGATCAATGCAGGACAGATTCCATATGTCCGTCTTGCGAAAGGGCTAAGATGTTTTGCTGTGGCATTTATTGTTGCTAAATTGATTACAACAAAGGATAATCTATATCTCTTTATCAAATCATTAATCATAATTATCTCTATCTCTGCAATATTAGGCATCCTCCAGGAGATATTGTTCGTTCAAACAGGTATTATCTTCCCACCTCTACCACAAAGATTTAATGCGATTAATATAGAAAATATGATGTTAAGGATATCTGCCCTCGCAGGGGTCACCCAAGATTTTGCAAATACACTCACAATAACATTAACTATTATCCTATTTATATTATTATTCCCAACCGTAAGGGATCTTAAAAAATCTATCTTTCTCCTCATTGCCTTTCTCTTAATAGCGATTGCCCTATATCTTACAAATACAAAACCTACATGGCTTGCCTTTATTATAACTGCCTTAATAGGATTATTTTTAAAGAGACCATCCTATTCCATTCATTTCATTATGGGATTGTCATTTCTCTCTATTTTATCTTACTTCACAGGTATATTAGCTAAGATTACCGATCTTTTTTATAGTGAGGTCAGCTTAATGGGAGATATTGCATACAGAACTGAGATGATTAAATTGGCCATTGAGGCCTCATTAGCCCGACACCCCTTTATTGGGATAGGTATTGAGCGATCTAATATCTATATAGCTAATCCCTATTTCTGGCCACCTCATAATACCTTTGTCCAGATATTTGCTGAGATCGGTATCATTGGTTTTATTATCTATTTATCAATGTTATTATATTTAATAATCAGAATGCTCACGGTCATTCTGATTGTTAAAAGGGGTGATGATAAGACAATTGCTATCTCTCTATTAATGGGATTATTCAGCCTTATAATCTATGGCCAGTCTGACCCTACTTTCTTACGATTATTCCCATGGATATATTTTGGATTAGTTGAAAGTGCTATACTTATCTTGGGAGGTGAACAATCACACCCAAAATCCGATTTAGTGGGATATGGGTCACAGAAAAATCTTGCATCTTGCAATTATAAAGATGTGCGATTAAAATAGATATAAATAAACTATAGATTTTCAGATAATAAATTACACAAGGCTAGAGGGAGAAATCCGAGTAAGGCGTACTGAGCGGTACGCCGTCGAGGATTTCGACTGATAACGCCGTGTAATTTGTTATATGGAAATCTATAGAAATCTATATGAGGGGGATGTAAATGGAGGAACGTACATTAGCTGAGTACTGGTTTGTACTCTATAAGAGAAAGAGACAGATCTATCTCATTATGATTATTGCTATCTCTTTTGCTGTATATTTTAGTTGGACATTAGAAAAGGTTTATGAGGCCACATCAGTCTTTTTTGTCCCTCACCAATTCGATACCTTCTCTTTCTTTGCCAATGAAACAGATGAGAAGGAGATAAGGGGGCCTCTCCTTCCAATACCTCAGGAAAATATCAATGCAGTATTTATTGGTATCCTAAAGAGTAAGACCATTGCACAGAAGATACACAACAAATTTCCACAAAAAAGTCTACGATCATT
>JACRGM010000032.1 GCA_016212345.1 Nitrospinota bacterium | reverse complement strand
TTGGTGCAACGCTGAAGACGGAACAAAAGACAAGCCAGATGTGCAAGTTATTTCTGCGTAGTGCCTAAGGCGTACTGAGCGGTACGCCGTCGAGGATTTCGACTGATAACGCCGTGTAATTTGTTATATGGAAATCTATATCAGAGGAGGTATATGGAAGAAGAAAGATACTATGGTACAGGGAAGAGGAAGACAGCGGTTGCAAGGGTCTGGCTACAGCCTGGGGATGGGAATATTACGGTAAATAGAAGGTCATTAAATGAATACTTCGGAAGAGAGATCTTGGGGGTAGTGGTAAAAGATCCTTTGGTATTAACTAATTCAGTAAAAAGGTTTGATATCTTTGCCACTGTGAAGGGTGGTGGGCTGTCGGGTCAAGCTGCTGCTATCAAACATGGGATAGCCAAGGCACTCCTTCAGTCTGATCCAAACCTCCGCCTTACCTTGAAGAGAGGTGGTCTTCTGACAAGGGATTCCCGTATCAAGGAGCGGAAGAAATATGGGCAGAAGGGGGCAAGGAAGAGATTCCAATACTCAAAGAGATAAAAAATCATAATATAGATTTTCAGATAATAAATAGAGCACTATTACAGTGCTCTATAAATTACACAAGGATAGAGGGAGAAATCCGAGTAAGGCGTACTGAGCGGTACGTTGTCGAGGATTTCGACTGATAACGCCGTGTAATTTGTTATATGGAAATCTATAACATAGAAGGAATGATTAAGGTAGGCATAGTTGGAGCTAGCGGTTATACAGGTCTGGAGCTTATTAGGATATTATCGAAACATCCTGAGATAAAGATATCAATCCTTACATCAGAGAGATACGCTAATTCCTCTGTATCATCTATATTCCCTTCCCTTTTGGGTTGGGTCGATATGAAGTATAAAGATTTTTTACCAGAGGAGATAATAGATAAGAGTGATCTTATCTTTACTGCCCTTCCTCATAAAAAGGCAATGTCTATTATCCCTATCTTTCTCAAATCTGGCAAAAGGGTCATTGACATGAGTGCTGATTACAGGATTAAAGACCCTCATATATATGAGAGGTGGTATTCTAATATCCATACAAGCCCTGAACTACTTAATTCTGCTGTTTATGGTCTACCTGAGATATACAGGGCAGAGATCAAGTCTGCGAAATTAGTGGCAAACCCAGGATGTTATCCTACCAGCGTGATACTGGCTATGGCCCCCCTCATTAAAACTGATTTGATATACAATGATTCTATTATTGTTGACTCTAAATCTGGCATCTCTGGTGCAGGGAGGAGCCCTGATCTTGCCTTTCAGTTCGCTGAGTGTAATGAAAATGTTCGGGCTTATAGCATTTCTGTTCACCGTCATATCCCAGAGATAGAACAAGAACTAAGTATACTCTCCGGAGAAGATATAAAGGTCTCATTCACACCCCATCTGATTCCAATGACACGGGGTCTTCTCAGTACTATATATGTAAATCTCAGAGAGATACCTATGGAAGGGTATTTGTTAGAGAGATATAAGGAATTTTATAAATATGAACCATTTGTGAGGCTTATGGAGGAGGGGAGGTCTGCGGATACCCATAATGTAACAACCTCTAATTATTGTGATATAGGGATCAATGTAGATGTACGGACTAAACGAGTGGTTTTGACATCTGCAATTGATAATCTTGTCAAAGGTGCCTCTGGCCAGGCTGTTCAGAATATGAATATCTTGTATGGATTCAGAGAAGATATGGGACTCGAATGCCCCGGGATATTCCCATAGAGATGAAAGAGATTCACGGTGGTATTACATCTGTTCGGGGTATAAAGGCATCTGGCATTCGCTGTGGGATAAAGGATAAGGGAAAGGATCTTGCCCTGATCACCTCTGAATCAATGGCAGAGGCAGCAGGGGTCTTTACTACAAACAGGGTCAAGTCAGCATCAGTGATATTATGTAATGAGAATCTGAAAAAGGGAAAGGGGTGTAAGGGGATCATTATCAATAGTGGAAATGCCAACACCTGCACAAAAGATGGATATATGAACGCCCGGGAGATGGTAGAGCAAATATCAGTATATCTTGATGTGCCATTCGAATCTATCCTTATTGCATCTACAGGGGTGATTGGTATACCTCTTCCTATGGAGAGAATCAGAAAGGGGATCCCTGAACTTATCCATAGACTAAGTACAGATGGGGGAATGGATGCTGCTGAGGCCATCCTAACCACAGATAATCTTCCAAAACTCTCTGCTGTTGAATATGAGATAGATGGAAAGGCCATCAGGATTGGTGGTATCGCCAAGGGATCAGGTATGATATACCCAAAGCTGGCTACTATGCTCTCCTTCTTGGTTACAGATGTCTCAATAGATAGAGATAGCCTGCAGTGTGCACTTGAAGAATCGGTTAAAAGATCCTTTAATAGGATTACAGTCGATGGGGATACCAGCACCAATGATACAGTCCTCTGTCTGGCCAATGGATTAGCAGGGAATAATAGGATTACGGATATGGATGAGAATATGATCATGTTTATGGAGGGGTTGAATTATGTGACACAGGATCTATCAAAAAAGATAGTCCGGGATGGAGAAGGGGCGACCAAGTTTATAGAGGTCTGTGTGAAGGGTGCGGTGACCTCTAGTGATGCGAAAAGGATCGCCTTTTCTATTGCTAATTCAAATCTTGTCAAGACAGCATTTTTTGGTGAAAGTCCTAATTGGGGAAGGATAATGGCGGCTGCCGGAACCTCTGGTGTAGAATTTGATGTTGAAAAGGTAGATATATACTTTAATGAAGAAAAGGTCGTTGAGAGGGGGATAGGGATAGAAAGGGATAGTAAAGAGCGTATCAAGAAGACCCTTAAAGAGAAGGAGATTACAGTCTCTATAGATCTACATATAGGTGAGGAGAAGATATCTGTCTGGACATCTGATCTTACTTATGATTATATAAGGATAAACGCTGATTATAAGACCTGAAGAGATTACTTGGGATAATATGAGTTTCAGCGAGATTTTTTTTCAGCGAGATTTTTTACTTGCAAGAAGGAATATTTTTATGTTAGAATTTAAAAAATTATTAAGAGAGCTTTCAGAGGAGATTGTATGGTAACGATGAAACAATTATTAGAGGCGGGTTCTCATTTTGGTCATCAGACCAAGAGATGGAACCCTAAGATGAAGAAGTATATCTTTGGCGCAAGAAATGGGATATACATTATTGATCTGCAAAAGACCCTTGAAAAGTTCAAGGAGGCAATTGAATTTGTTAAAGAGATTACATCCGCAGGTAGACATATACTCTTTGTGGGGACCAAGAAGCAGGCACAGGAGCTGATATCTGAGGAGGCCAAGAGATGTAATATGTTTTATATTAATCAACGGTGGATGGGGGGTATGCTTACTAACTTTGAGACGATAAAAAAAAGCGTTAATCGATTAAAAGAATTAGAAGAGATGAAGAATAATGGGGTATATGATAGCCTTCCTAAGAAGGAGATCATTAAGTTAGAAAAGGAGATGAAGAGGTTAGATAAGTTCTTGGGCGGGATAAAGAGTATGAAGAATCTCCCGTCAGCAGTCTTTATTGTAGATCTCCGTAAGGAGAGGATAGCACTCAGCGAGGCGCAGAAATTAGGAATAGCCACAATAGCAATCGTGGATACCAATTGTGATCCAGATAATATTGATTATGTCATTCCTGGGAATGATGATGCTACAAGGGCGATCAAATTAGTGCTATCAACTATAGCTGATGCTGTAATAGAGGGGAGAAGATTGTTTGAGGCAAAGATAGAGAGAGAGATATATAAGGATTATAAAGTGGATAAACCAGAGGATGTTACTCTAATTGTTGAGACGATGGCTGAGGAGAATGTTGAGACGATGACTAAGAATGAAGAGGAAAGAGAGGAAAAGGGAATAGAAGGAGGAGAAGAAACCCCTCATGCCGACCTGAGTCAGCACAACGAGGGATGAAAAAGGAGATATTTGAAAGAGGAATTATGGCCCACACTCATAGCCCTATAAGGGCGAAAGAATCCTATATAGAGGCGTAAGCCTCTGGACAAGATTTTCAGGGGAAAGGATAAGTTATGAATATACCAGCATCTATGGTAAAAGATCTTAGGGAAGAATCAGGGGCAGGGATAATGGATTGTAAGGAAGCCTTGAAAGAGGCGAATTCTGACTATGAAAAGGCAAAGGATATTTTACGGAAAAAGGGGTTATCTAAGGCCCTAAAGAAAAAAGGAAGAGATACTTCACAGGGGGTAATAGCATCTTATATACATCCCGGAGGTAAGATAGGTGTATTAGTAGAGCTCAATTGTGAGACAGACTTTGTTGCTATGACTGATGAATTTCAATCCCTGCTTAAGGATATTGCGATGCAGATAGCAGCAAGTAATCCTTCTTATCTCAAAAGTGAAGATATTCCAGTAGAGGTTATCGCCAAAGAAAGGGAGATATTTACTTATCAGGCAAAGGAATCTGGGAAACCTGATAATGTAATAAAACTTATTGTTGATGGCAAGATGGAAAGATATTTTGCTGAGGTCTGCCTCGTAGAACAGCCATTTATAAAGGATAGCAACATAACCATCAATGAACTAATCTCTCAAAGGATTGCAAAGCTGGGAGAGAATATATCTATTGGTAGATTTGTCAGATATGAGGTTGGAAAAGAATAGATAGTGGCAGAGCTAAAATATAAAAGGATGTTATTAAAATTAAGTGGAGAATCATTGGCAGGAAAGGGGAGTTATGGTATAGACCATGAGATGGTAAGGGAGATTGCCCTCCAGATCAAAGAGATACATGAATTAGGTTCTGAAATTGCTATTGTTCCAGGAGGCGGTAATATCTTCCGGGGGAATATTGCAAGTACCTTTGGTATGGAGAGGGTAACAGCTGACTATATGGGGATGTTAGCCACAGTGATTAATGGTTTAGCCCTTCAGGATGCATTAGAAAAGGAGGGTGTGTATACTAGGATGTTGACCTCTATTAGTATGCACCAGGTTGCTGAACCATATGTAAGACGGAGGGCTCTAAGACATTTAGAGAAAGGAAGGGTAGTAATCTTCAGTGGGGGTACTGGAAATCCGTATTTTACTACGGATACTGCCGCTTCTTTGAAGGCAATGGAGATAAATGCGGAGGTTATCCTTAAGGCTACAAAGGTAGATGGTGTTTACAGTGCTGATCCATTAGTAGATAAGAATGCCGAGAGGTTGGAGGATTTGAGTTATATTGATATACTTAAAAAAGGGCTTAAGGTAATGGATGCTACTTCAATATCCCTCTGTATGGATCATAATCTTCCGATTATAATCTTTAATCTTATAGAGAAGGGTAATATAAAAAGGATACTTATGGGAGAGAAAATAGGTACCATAGTGAGAGGAAACCCTCATCCCAACGAAGTCGGCACAAAGGAGGGTGGAGATGATTCAGAAAGTCTATGATGATCTTGAAAGGAAGATGACAAATTCTATTAATGCCTTTAAAAGAGAGCTGAACAGTATCAGAACAGGAAAGGCCTCATTAGCCTTGTTGGAGGGTATATATGTAGAGTATTATGGGAATCCGACACCACTGAACCAACTTGGAACTCTTTCCATACCTGAGATTCGATTAATAATCATACAGCCATGGGATACATCTATGATTACTAATATAGAAAAGGCAATTTTGACCTCAGATCTAGGTTTGGTCCCTTCTAATGATGGGAGGATTATTCGTATACCTATCCCGCCTCTTACTGAAGAGAGGCGGAAACAATTAGTAAAGATTGTGAAAAAGTCGGCTGAAGATTGTAAGGTTATCATAAGAAACATCAGACGTGAGGCTAATGAGATCATGAGGTCATTAGAGAAAGAGAAAAAGATATCTGAAGATGATCTTCATCGTGCACAAGATAGGGTACAGAAATCTACGGATAAATTTATTAAAGAGGTTGAAGATATTTTTACAAAAAAGGAAAAAGAGGTATTAGAAGTTTAGAATATCGCCCCATCCTTTATCATCATATAGATTTCCATATAAGAAATTATATCTACATTATTTATAATCTGACAATCGAGGAACTCTTTTGTATCCCATTAGTCAATAATTCACAACAAGCAATTTGTAACTTGATATGATAGATAAGACTTTACTCGATAAGATAGACAAGAATAAACTCCCCAGACACATAGCAATTATCATGGATGGGAATGGTAGGTGGGCTAAGAAGAGGAATTTACCACGTGTTGTAGGGCATAGAGTTGGTGCCAAATCTGTTGAGAAGATCGTTATTCAATGTCGCAAACTCGGTATAGAAGCACTCACACTATATGCCTTTTCTGACGAAAACTGGAACAGACCTAATGAAGAGATAGATACCCTTATGAAGATATTAAAGAGGTTTCTCAGAAAAGAGCTCAAGCGGATGCTAAAAGAGAATATCAGATTTAATACTATTGGGAAAATAGAGAACCTTCCAAAATCTGTTGTTGATATAATAAAGGAGATAGAGGATAAGACCAAAAGGAACGATGGGATGATCTTGAGCCTGGCATTAAGTTATGGCTCTAGAGGGGAGATAATAGAGGCTGTCAAGAAATTATTCTCTGATGTAAAAGAGGAGAAGGTCTGTATTGATGATCTCGATGATCCACTCTTTAGAAGATATCTATTTACATCTGGATTACCAGAACCAGATCTCCTTATAAGAACCAGCGGAGAACTAAGGATAAGCAATTTTCTCTTATATCAGATAGCTTATACTGAACTCTATTTTACCAATGTTCTATGGCCTGCCTTCCGAGAAAATGACCTCTTAAAGGCAATACTAAGTTTCCAAAGGAGGAAGAGGAGATTTGGGTTAATAGATGAACAATATTTCGAATGAGGTATAAAAATGTCTTGGAAATCAGAGAAAGATAAGTTAGCAAAGGAAATAATATGTTCACTTTATAATGTAGGGATGATAAAGACCTGGTATAGAGAGAAATCAGAAGGGTGGGTTCTATTTTCTGGTCTTTGGAGTCCTTTTTATATTCAATTACGTCCTCTCTGTTCCCATCCTGATATTCTTAGGAAAGTAGGTTATGCTATGGGGAAAATGATCCGCAATGAGGCTTCTCATGTTAATAAAATAGTAGGTATAGCGATGGCTGGAATACCTATTGCAACAGCAATAACAATTTGTGAGGGGATCCCGTCTGCTTTCACTCGGAAGATAGAGGGGGTAACCTCTTTTGATAATTTTTGTACGGTAATCGAAAAATATGGTGAACACTCTTTATTAGAAGGAGACATATCTGAAAATGATAATATAATGATTGTTGATGATTTGGTAACTAAATTCGATAGCAAATTGATTACAATTGAACAAGTAAAATATGAATCAAAAAAGAGAGGTGTTTCTATTGTCACCTGTAAAGATGTAGCTGTATTGTTTGATAGAGAACAGGGGGCATTAGAGACAGCTATAGAGTATAAGATATCACTACATTCCTTGATTCCTTTTAAAACTAAGGGATTAAATTGGCTTAAAAGAGATATGTCTGATTTTGAACATCACATTATCGTAGACTATTTAGAAGACCCTCAAAGATATCAGGATTTAAATTTTAGAAAAAAAATCCTTATTTATACCTCTTAATCTCCCAAAGATCCTTACAGGATAAGTTTTTCGGTTTCTGGAGGTGATAATCTGCTCCCATTAGTCAATCGAGTTGTTGCCTTGCTTAAACGTTGGCTAGTTGGAACATATCAAGGAGCTGTTCGTCCGTCGCACCTTGATTATTACTTGGACGAATTTACGTTTAGGTTTAATCGGCGGACATCTGGCTCTCGCAGAAAGCTCTT
>JACRGM010000222.1 GCA_016212345.1 Nitrospinota bacterium | reverse complement strand
CCTCTTTAACCTCATCACTCTCATCTCTCTTTATCAATCCCTTCCCCTTCTTCCGGATATGTATCCCTTTTTTTATGCCATCTATAACATCTTCACCTTTTGACTTTATCTTCTTTAATATCACCTTTGCCTCATCTTCAATCTCCTTTATCTGCTCCCTTGTAGATTCTATCTCCTCTTTTTGCCCCCTGATAGCATCTATCAACTCCCTTACCTTATCCTCACCTAAGATATCCTTTACCCCTGCCTCGTAATGTTCGAATACATTTTCACCTAACTTTATCATATGCCCATCTATCTTTTTCTGTATACCATATATCTTTAATTTTAATTTTATGATCTCCTTCTGATATCCTATCTCTTCTATCCCAAACATTGTGAGATCTTTTCCATCATCCCAGATTGCCATAGACGATTCTCCTTTCTTTTCAAACCCCTTATCTTAAGATTAAGGGTTTCCTTTGTCAAGAGAAAGTTTTTGTCCCAAATCCTAAATCAATCCTAAATCGGATTTTCTGAAAATCTATAACATCTTGCCACCTTTTCAAATGCCTCTAAGGCATTAGATAGATCATCTATTGAATGAGTGGCCATAGGGGTTATCCTGAGCCTTGAGCTACCTTCTGGCACAGTGGGGGGCCGTATCCCCTGAACATATATCCCCTCTTCAAATAACATCTCACTGATCTTTACTGTAGTGGCACTATCACCTATCAATACAGGTATGATCTGGGTCTCACTCCCCATGGTATTGAATCCAAGTCTTATCAATCCATCCCTCAGGTACCTCGCATTCCTCCACAACCTTCTCCTCATATCATGACCATCTTCTTCAAGAATATCCAATGCAGCCAAGGACGATGCCAAGACAGAAGGGGGAAGCCCAGTTGTGTAGATAAAACTACGGCACTTATTTATCAAAAGATCTATCAGTCTCTTCTCACCCGCAATATATGCGCCAAAACCCCCAATGGCCTTTCCCAATGTCCCCATTTGGATATCAATCCCTTCTTCTATGCCAAAGTATTCTCCTGTCCCTCTCCCACCTTCTCCTAATACACCTGTAGCGTGTGCATCATCAACCATCAGGAAAGCTGAATATCTCTCTGCCAATCTCACTATATCAGGGAGAGGGGCTATATCCCCATCCATGCTAAAGATCCCATCTGTGACGATCAATCTCCTGCGATAATCTGAAGAACTACTGAGGGCCCTTTCTAATGCATAGATGTCCTTATGGGGGTATCTCTTTGTCTTTGCCCGACTTATCATAGAGCCATCTATTATGCTCGCATGATTCAATCTGTCGCTTATAACTATATCACATTTATTGCACAGGGCTGCAATGACACCTATGTTTGCTGTATAGCCTGAATTGAATATGAGTGCTGCCTCTGTATTTTTAAATTCAGCAATCCTTTTCTCTAGTTCTTCATGAAGCTCCATATTCCCTGATATAAGACGGGATGCCCCAGCACCACAACCATATCTCTTTATAGCATCAATTGCCCTCTCTTTCACCTTGGGGTGGGATGCTAATCCGAGGTAATTGTTAGAGGATAAGAGTATTACATCTCTTCCATCTATCCTTACCCTTGATGACTGTTCCCCTTCTAATAATCTTAATCCCCTGAGAAGTCCTCTCCCCTTAAACCTCTCTAACTCATCACTGATGAAGTCCATTCTCGATCTCAAGTTCAAGATCCTCAATCATCTGTAGGTCTTCTCTAAAATCTCTCCCCTTTGTGGTCAGATAATTCCCTACCATTGTGGAGTTGGCACCAGCAGCAAATATCATGGACTGAAGGTCACGAAGGTTAAATTCCCTCCCACCAGCCACCTTGATATCCTTTGTCGGGAGGATAAAGCGATATATGGCTATGATCTTCAATATCTCCATGGGCCTTAATGGGATTGCCCCCTCTAACCTTGTCCCTGGTATAGGGTGTAGGAAATTTAATGGGACAGAGTCTACATCTAACCCCTTGAGGGTAAAGGCAAGCTCAATCCTCTGCTCTGACGACTCTCCCATACCAAAGATACCACCACAACATACCCTTAGTCCTAGCCCTTTGGCTATCCTTATAGTCTCTATATCCTCATCATATTCATGTGTGGTACAGATATTCGGGAAAAAGCTCCTCGCTGTTTCTAGGTTATGATGATATTCCTGCAGGCCTGCCTCCTTTAACCTGTGAGCGGATTCATTGTCTATGATACCAAGAGAGGCACAGCGGTGGATATTGGTCTCCTCCCTGAGCCTCCTGATAGATAGACAGATACCTTCCAGTTCTCCAGGCGATCCTATCCCCTTTCCGCTGATTACTATACCGAACTTATGTGCCCCAGAGGCCAATGCCTGTTGCGCCCCTTCTAATATCCTGTTACTATCTAAAAGTGGATATACCTCTATACCTGTCTTATGATGGGCAGATTGGGCACAAAAGGCACAGTCCTCCCCGCATCTCCCTGATTTGGCATTTATAATAGCGCAGAGGCTTATCCTTGTCCCCTTGTATCTATCCCTTATCCTGTTAGCAGATGCGATAAGGTCATAGAGATCCATACCCTTAATCCCTGTAAGCCAAAGTGCCTCCTCATGGGTTATATCATTCCCTGATATGACCCTTTGTTCAAGCCTCTTGATCTTATCAAAGACTACTGACATATCTTTATAATATTCTCCACAAAAGAGACCGACGATTTAGAAGCAAAAGGAGGGGGAGAAAAAGGTTCTTCATCTCTGGCTTAAAAATATAGCAGTCTTCCCTTTAACAGTCAACTAATTTCTTTGATTCTGTTTCTTTGATTCAGACACTGGAGATTAGACTATAGACCTTAGACCTCAAGTCTATAGTCTAATCTCTATAGTCTTTCTTATAACTTGAAAGATAAGGCAAGAGATACTATATTATAAATTGGGGGTGATAAATAGCATCTTCCAAATGCTCATCCTATGAAAATTGGTCTATCTTTATCCGTACTCATCCTTTCCTTGGTATCTCTCCAGCCAACTGATGAGAGCCATGGTGTGCCTATCTTTCTCTATCATCGTTTCGGGCCTGTAACTGCCGACAGTATGACGATAACAACGGCTATTTTCGAATCCCACCTGAAATACCTTAAGGATAAGGGCTATAAAGTGATACCCCTCAGACAGCTTGTGGATTACTATCGTGGGGAAGGGGCGCCCCCTCCTCCCCGGTCAGTGGTGATTACAGTTGATGATGGCCACAAATCGGTTTATACAGATATGTTTCCCCTCATAAAGAAATACCATATTCCCGTGACACTTTTCATATACCCTTCAGCCATATCCAATGCATCCTATGCCATGACATGGGGACAGATCAGGGAGATGAAAGAGACAGGACTTTTTGACCTCCAGTCCCATTCGTACTGGCACCCAAACTTCAAGAAAGAGAAAGGGAGATTGAGGCAAGTAGAATATGAGAGGTTTGTGGAGATGCAGTTTAAAAAATCAAAGGAAACACTGGAGAGGAAGTTTAATGTTAAGGTAGACATGCTGGCATGGCCATTTGGCATCTATGATGACGAACTTATTTCCAAGGCGGTCGAGGCTGGATATATAGCTGGATTTACCATGGAAAGGCGCCATACAGGTATCTCTGATAATATCATGACCCTTCCCCGCTATCATATCACCAATTTTTTAAAGTCGTTCACTATAGATATCTTGGAGAGGTATGATGGGATATAGAGAATTCATAATGATCTTATCTATGATATTTTTTCTACCAATACCAGGCGATACAATAGGGTATACGGCCGGAAAGGTGATCGATTTTTTCACAGAGAGACCGATAAAGGGAGCCTTTGTCACCATGAACAATGAAGCGGCAGTAACCGATGAAGACGGTATGTTCGTTGTTAAAACCATGGGGAATAGGTTATCGGCAAGGGCCTATGGATACAGGAGGGGTGAGGTGGTTATCACCACTCCTCTTACCACACCTCACCTGATAAGGCTGGTGCCTTTCACACCAAAGGCCCTCTATCTCTCCTTTTATGGTATAGGGTACAGGAGCTTGAGGGAATCAGCACTAAGGCTCATAGAAGAGACCGATCTCAATGCACTCGTCATTGATGTGAAAGGTGACAAGGGAATGATAGCTTATAAGAGTTCAATCCCCCTCGCCTCTAAGATCGGCGCTCAGAGGATAATAACCATAAAGGATGTAGAGGGATTGATAAAATCCCTGAGGGAGAAGGGGATATACCTCATTGCAAGGATCGTGGTCTTTAAAGACAATCTCCTTGCACTGGCGAGGCCTGATCTGGCAGTAAAGACCTATGATGGAATGACCTGGAGCGACAGGGAAAATCTTGCATGGGTGGATCCATTTAAGAAGGAGACATGGGATTATAATATGGATATCGCGGTGGAGGCAGCTCAATATGGATTTGACGAGATACAATTTGACTATGTCCGTTTCCCCGATGCAGCCTGGCTTAAATTCTCCATGCCAAACACAGAGGAAAATAGGGTGAATGCCATTTCAGGATTTCTCATGGAGGCGAAAAATAGGCTTATACCTTACAATGTCTTTCTCTCTGCAGATATCTTCGGTTATGTCTGCTGGAACCTCAATGATACAGATATCGGGCAGAGGCTTGAAGACCTGACGCCCCATCTTGACTATATATCTCCAATGCTTTATCCTTCAGGATTTCAATACGGAATACCGAGTTACAGAAATCCTGTGATACACCCTTATGAAATCGTCTATCTTTCCCTTAAAAAGGCCCAGGAACGGACACAGCTTCCATCAGTTCGCTTCAGGCCATGGCTCCAGGCATTCAGGGATTATGCCTTTGATGGAAGGTATTTTACAGATAGGGAGATAAGTGCCCAGATAAATGCCGCAGAAAGATTTGGCTCCCACGGATGGATGCTCTGGAATCCTCAAAACATCTATTCCCATAAAGGATTAAAGATGGAAGGGGGATGATTGCGAAACGACTGGGCTGGGTTTTCTTAATGATATAGTCTTAAATAGTTTTAAAGCTGTGCTCTTGACTCTCAATAGGGTTGCCACTTGAATCAGCGCTCTTCACAATAAAATAGTATGTTGTATCTGGTGTTAAATCTGTAAGTTTTTGGCTGTGCGATGTAACCAGTACGATATCTGATATAGAATCTGTGTACTCACCTGAGGTTATGCCGAATTCAACTACACTATCTGAAGGTTCGTCTGTATCCCATGTTACTATTGCTGTGGTATCTGTTATATCTATAACATTGACATCACTTATCACTGGTGGTGTTACATCTACTGCCTCTATTACTTTAAAGCCATTATATAATATGCCTGTTCCACCACCAGAGTTTGTAACAAAAATATTATAGGCACCTTCTGTTAAATTTGCAGGGACAGTGGCAGTTATACTGGTGGAGTCCTCTACATTGCTGTCTAATATAGGCATCATTATCACCTGAAGGCCTGATTCACCAGCAGCCACATATATATAGCTACCTGACACATAGACATTAGAGGCACGGACTGGTATTTCAACAGAGCCTACTAATACTGGGCTGGATGGGATAGTGATATCTATCACATTTAAAAGACCCCAAGAACCCAAATCAGAATAATACGTACTAGCCACATAGGCATATGGGCCAGTAGTTACAAATTTCGAAGAGGAAAAACAAGAACATAGCAATTATAACCAATTGTTATTATATAGGATATTCCCAAGCTCTTCGCAAAAGGCTATTGACAAAGGTTAACATACAAGTTAATATTGCTTGATGTATAATAATTTAAAATATCTGTAATACTGTGGATAAGATGCCAATTTGGAGTGATAACCGCAATTGTGGTTATTAATCGTTATATGAAATTGGGATCTTTAAAGGAGGTAACAGCAAATTATGAATGAGCGAATTATTATAGACCCTAATATACAGCACGGCAAACCTGTTATCAAGGGAACAAGAGTTCCAATTGCACGTATTATCGGAGGGCTTGCAGGCGGTATGACAAAAGAAGAAATAATGCTGGAATATGAGGTTAGTGAGGAGGATATTCGATCTGCTCTAACCTATGCTGGCGAACTTGTCGAGGAGGAAGAGTTTCATCCTCTTCCCAAATAAGGTAAGATTATGCAATTTCTAATTGATGAGGACTTACCTCGTTCGACAGGGGATCTGTTGAGGCGCTATGGACATGAAGCATTCGATATGCGCGACATTGGCTTACGAGGGGCAAAGGATTCACAAATTGCTACCTATGCTCAAAGTAAAGGCTTATGTTTAGTGACAGGGGATTTCGATTTTTCAGATATACGTAACTATCCACCTCCTCAATATGCGGGACTCATCGTTTTAAGTATTCATAGGGAGGCGACAGCTATTTTTATTCTCAACTTGCTCGAAAGTTTTGTGAATCAGGAGAAATTGGTTTCAGAAATGCCTGGGAAATTAGCCATTGTTGAACCTGGCCGTATCAGAATTCGAAAAAAGTTAACTGAGCGCTCAACTTCACATAACAGCAGATAAAAAGAAAAACTTTAGATTTGGCATCCTTCATATTTACCTAAAAGTATTTAACAGTTTAAAAGTGTAAAATATTTTTTTACGAAATATTTAAACCAAAAAAAATCAATAGGTTAGCAAGTTATTAAAGAGATTATTTTCAGTCTTTTGGGGTCAAAGTGTTAACTGGATCACAGAGAAACAATAGATCGAGAAATTGAACAGGATAGAGAAGAAGTTGTATCAAGAGAATTTTCAGCAGGAAAGTATTGATTGACTAAGATTTCTCTTTATCTTGAAACTTTACTTCTCTCTACTTGCTGACGATATGAAAAACAGACTCGAATATTTAAGTAACTGGAAATAGAAACTACTCTCAAGAAACCAAATAAACCAGAATGTCAATAAACAACAGCCTGTTGAAAAACTATTTATCCGCTTGAAATGAGAAAAAAACACTTTTTATATGACCAATCTTAAAAAAGCGAAATTTACAGTAATGCTGACCCCGACAGATAGGTATCGTCATCGGCATGTCAGACTTAGAGGAAATGTTCTAAGTTTTGTTGTGCAGTATGAAACCATATTAGAGGGCAAATGGCTACCTATTGTAAGATATGATACGGGACACGGATTTGCTCATCGTGACCTTTTTGACGGCAAGGGTAATAAGAGCAAAACACCGATGTTCACTGAAGATTATAATAAGGCATTGACTTTTGCCGAATATGATATAAAGTCAAACTGGAGAATATACAAGAAAGCTTTCACGGGAGGTGCTGAATATGAAGAAGACGACAAGAGATGAAGATTTTTTCATGAAGAATTCAGAATTGAGTATGGAGTTCAGCAGGTATGTGTTGGAGCACCCTGAGATGGATGATATACTCACAGAAGACAAGGTAGTGATATTTCTGCCGGAATATGACCCTGAACTGAAAAAGTTTAATGAAGAAATGGCGAAAGAGATAGAAGCTGAAGGTGGTAAAGTGCTTTATGTAAAGGTAAAGCAATTGTCTCCGAGGATTACATCAAGATTGGTAGGGGTAGAGGTTGGCGTTTAATGGGTCAACCTGCTCGCTTAATGCCTTAACGCATCACGCATTACGAATTAGGGTTTCGCTTTGGATAAAAACTCAAAGATATATATTGCAGGGCATCGCGGCATTGTAGGTTCAGCGCTCTTAAGAAGGCTTAAGGCTGACGGATATAAAGTCGAGATTGTCTGGGATACGGCAAAGCCCGATGGCACACCGAGGAAACTGCTGGATGTTTCAAAAATCAGAACTATGGGGTTGGAACCTAAGATAAGGCACTGCGCAGAAATAAGTTGTACATATGGCGCAGAATTTTGGTTCGTCTTCAAGGCGCACCAAAGGGCGCATATTATTAATATGTAACCTTTGGTGCAACGCTGAAGACGGAACAAAAGACAAGCCAGATGTG
>JACRGM010000221.1 GCA_016212345.1 Nitrospinota bacterium | reverse complement strand
TCATTACCTCCTTTATCCAGAAACTCCCCTTTATTGAGAAGGGATACAGATACTACCTCCCCATAATGCCATTTGCCATAGAGCAGTTTGATCTGAGTGGCTATGATCTTATTATAAGTAGCAGTCACTGTGTGGCAAAGGATATATCAGATTATAATCCTCACCCCTTCCACCCTACAGGTATATTCTTTTATGAACAGAAGGTGGAATCCCTTATAGAGGCTGTAAGGTACTTTGAAGATAACAGTAGTTCTTTTAAAAAGGAGAAGATAAGGGAACACGCCAGGGGGTTTGACCGATCGATCTTCAGGAAAATGATAAAAGGGGTTATAATGGATAAGTATGAACAATATAAAAAGATGAGAGGATAAAATTATATGCTTAAGAAATATGGTCAATTATTCATCTCAATATTATTTATAACCGACATAGTGATAGTGGTAATCTCATGGCTACTTGCCTATTATATAAGGTTCCATATCGAGATAATACCTATCACCTTAGGTATACCATCTGTTGAACAGTATATCAAGTTACTCCCCTTTATAGTGGCTATCTATGCTATTACTATGAAGGTATTAGGACTTTATCAACCAATGAGAGGAAGATCGAGAGGTATCGAATTTTACAATATCCTAAAGGTCACCTTTATCTCTATCTTACTTATAACAGCAACAACATTCTTTTACAGGGGGGATTCTTATTCCAGAATAGTAATGGTCTATTTCTGGCTGATCAGTAGCATATCTTTGATGTTATCACGGAGAGTGAGTAGAAAGGTGCTTCAGATACTAAGACATAAAGGCTATAATCTCAAACATATACTCATTGTTGGGGCAGGTGATCTGGGTAAGATAGTGGCAGAGAAGATAGACCTCTACCCAGAGATAGGTTTTAAGATCGTGGGCTTTCTAACTGATCATCCTGAAAAGATCGGATCAAGGATCAGGGGTTATACTGTCTTGGGGGATATAGGGGATGTCAAGAAGGTAGTTAAGGAGAGATCAGTTGATCAGTTGTTCGTAGCCCTTCCTTTGAAGGCCTATCAGAGGATAGAGAATCTCCTTGAATTATTGGGGGATGAGATGGTAGATGTGAAGGTTGTACCTGATCTCCTTAGATTTATGCGTCTGAATCCTGGGATTGAGGAGCTGGATGGGCTACCGGTAGTGAATCTTACTGAGAGCCCTTTATTCGGGTGGAACAAGGTCATAAAGAGGTTGGCTGATATCCTCCTTTCATTATTAGCTATTATTATTCTATCCCCTCTTATGTTATTTATTTCCATAGCAATAAAATTGACCTCTAAAGGGCCTGTCCTCTATAGACAGGAGCGTATGGGACTGGATGGTGAGCAATTTTATATCCTGAAATTCCGTTCCATGAATATAGATGCAGAGGAGGGGATAGGTGCGGTATGGGCAAAAGAAGGGGATGAGAGGAGGACAAAGATTGGTATATTCTTGAGAAGAATAAGTCTGGATGAACTGCCACAGTTATTCAATGTACTGAAAGGGAATATGAGTCTTGTGGGTCCACGACCTGAACGACCTGTCTTTGTCGATAACTTTAAGAAATTGATCCCAGAGTATATGCTCAGACATAAGATGAAGGCTGGGATAACAGGCTGGGCACAGGTCAATGGATGGAGGGGGGATACTTCCCTGAAGAAAAGGATAGAATATGATCTCTATTATATTGAAAATTGGTCATTCCTCTTCGATTTCAAGATAATATGGCTGACTATCTGGAAAGGGCTGATAAATAAGAATGCCTACTAAGATCACTGCAATAATACCTGCAAGATATTCATCCACAAGGTTTAAAGGGAAGGTATTGGCAGATATATGCGGAAGGCCTATGATCCAGCATATATTCGAGAGGGTCACAAAGGCAAGCGTGATTGATAAGGTGATCATTGCAACTGATGATAGCCGGATATTCGAGACAGTTCGCGGTTTTGGAGGGGATGTAAAGATGACATCTTCTACCCACAGAAGCGGGACTGATCGTATATCTGAGGTGGCAAAGGGGCTTGATTCTGATATAATTATTAATGTGCAAGGTGATGAGCCAATGATAGAACCAGAGATGATAGATCAGGTGGGGAGTCTACTCTTAAATGATAGAGATGTTAAAATGGGGACACTCTGTACTAGAATAGCTAATAAAGAGGAATTAAGGGATCCAAATGTTGTTAAGGTGGTGATGGATAAAAGTGGATATGCACTATACTTTTCCCGTTTCCCTATCCCTTTCAACAGAGATAATATCCCTTATATTGCACTCCCTGTACCATGCTACAGGCACATTGGACTCTTTGCATATAAAAGAGAATTTCTTTTAAAGATCTCACAACTTCCTGAGACCCCCCTTGAAAAGGTCGAAAGATTAGAACAGCTCAGGGTGCTGGAGCATGGATATAGGATAAAGGTAGCAGAGACTGATTCCACCACCATAGGTGTTGACACAGAGGAGGATCTAGAAAAGGTTAGATCCATGATGAAGGTGATGGGTTAGTGGTAATAGGTGATAGATGGAGGAGAAAAAAACAAAGGAGACAAAATATATATTTATAACAGGTGGGGTATTATCTTCCCTTGGAAAGGGATTGGCATCTGCATCCATAGGTGCCCTTCTTGAGGCTAGAGGGGTGAAGGTGACGATTCAGAAGCTTGATCCTTATATTAATGTTGATCCAGGTACTATGAACCCCTTTCAGCATGGAGAGGTATTTGTCACTGATGATGGTGCAGAGACAGATCTCGATATAGGACATTACGAAAGATTCACCAGTGCTAAGATGAGAAAAATCAATAATGTAACCACAGGTGGGATATACTATTCTGTAATCCAGAAGGAGAGAAGAGGGGATTACCTTGGCGGGACAGTTCAGGTGATCCCACACATTACTGATGAGATAAAAGACCGTTTTATTACTGTAAAAGGTGATTATGATGTTGTTATCTGTGAGATAGGGGGTACTGTAGGGGATATAGAAGGTCTTCCATTTCTAGAGGCTATTAGACAGTTCCGATTAGAGATGGGGAGGAGGAATATTATACATATCCATCTTACACTGGTTCCATATATAAAGAGTTCTGATGAATTAAAGACCAAACCTACCCAACATAGTGTAAGAGAGTTAAGAGAGATAGGGATACAGCCTGATATACTATTATGCAGGACTGATCGTTTTCTCTCCCCAGATTTAAAGAAAAAGATTGCCCTTTTCTGTAGTGTGGATAAGGATTGTGTAATTACTGCCAGGGATGTAGAGACGATCTACGAGCTCCCCCTTACCCTCCATCAGGAGGGATTAGATAAGATCATTGTTGACCTCCTTGGTCTCCCAACAAAGGAACCTAATCTGACTATGTGGGAAAGGATTGTGGAAAAGATCAAATCCCCACAAACCTCTGTGGTCATTAGTGTTGTAGGGAAATATGTGAATCTAAAAGAGTCTTATAAGAGTCTTAATGAGGCCATTATCCATGGTGGCATAGAGAACAATGCTACAGTAAATATAGATTGGATAGATGCTGAAGAGATCGAAAGAAGAGGCCCTGAGACATTGTTATCAAATGTGGATGGGATATTGATACCAGGAGGGTTTGGAAGACGTGGTATCGAAGGTAAGATCTCTGCTATACAGTACGCCCGTGAAAATAAGATACCCTTCTTTGGCATATGTCTTGGTATGCAGTGTGCTGTTATAGAATTTGCAAGAAATGTTGGGAATCTCAAAGAGGCAAATAGTTCGGAATTTGCCCCAGATACACCACATCCTGTAATCGACCTCCTCTCTGACCAAGATGCTAAAGGAGATAAAGGAGGGACAATGAGATTAGGGGCATACCCATGTCAATTAAAGAAAAACTCCTTTGCATATAAGGCATATGGAAAGAGGGAGATATACGAACGTCATCGTCATAGATATGAATTCAATAACAAATATCGACTTCAGATGGAGGAGGCTGGGTTGAGTATAAGTGGGATATCACCTGATGGAAATCTTGTAGAGATCATAGAGATAGAGGATCACCCATGGTTTATTGGGGGACAGTTCCATCCTGAATTCAAATCCTCCCCAATGAACCCCCATCCTCTATTCAGGGAGTTTATTAAGATGGCTATAGAGAATAGAGATAGAAGAAGAACGGGATGAGAGGGAGATATTATGTCCTTTAAGGATATTATTGGACAGAATAGGGCATGGACGATCCTACAGAATACCCTAAGAAATGGGAGTGTAGGTCATGCCTATCTATTCTTTGGTCCAGAGGGGATTGGAAAGAGACTCACTGCGATAACCTTTGCAAAGGCACTGAATTGTCTAAATGAAAAAGGGGATTCCTGTGATGAATGTAATTCATGTAGAAAGATAGAAGGGGGGAATCATCCTGATGTAATAATAATAAATCCTGAGGGGGTGTATATCAAGATAGAACAGATAAGGAGGCTTCAAAGGATGGTGAATTTTAAGGTTTATGAAGGGAGAAGGAAGGTCGTAATACTTGATAGTATTAATGAGATGACAGATGAGGCCTCAAACTCATTCCTGAAGACATTAGAGGAACCTCCAGATGAGACAATATTGATACTGCTATCTACCAATATTCATACCCTCCTTCCAACTATTATATCTCGCTGTCAGGGGATAAGGTTTAATCTACTTCCAGTGGAATCGATCATGGAGGTATTGATAAAGAAAAAGGGGGTTGGAATTGAGGAGGCGAGATTGATTGCCTCTCTCTCCAATGGAAGATTAGGGAAGGCAATCTCTATCGATATAGAGACTACACTTAAGGATAGGGGGGACGCCTTTTCTATACTTTCAGATCCCCTTGCAGAAGGGGTTTGCTCGATCTTTTCTAAGGCAGATATATGGGCAAAGGATGGTGATAATATCCATGACCTGTTAGATCACTTATCAAATCTATGCAGGGATATAGCAATATTAAAATCCTCTAGGAATCATGATTTTATTGTTAATCTCGATATGATTGATGAGTTAAGATTACTTTCAGAGAGGTTATCATTCTCTACGGTTCAGAATATATTCCAAACAGTTCAGAATACCATCATCTTTTTAAAAAAGAATGCAAATCTCCATCTCTCCATTGAGGTCATGATGATGAGAATAGGAGAGGAGATGGGATATCTATAAGGGATTTATGGACGATCTTGATAAAGAGGAAAAGATATATATAGTAGGAGTTAGGTGTAAGAGTAATGGCAAGGTATACAATTTCAGATCAGATATCAGCTTAAATGTGGGAGATCATTGTATTGTTAAGACCGAATCTGGTGAGGATTTTGGAACAGTAGCTATTGCACGTAGAAAGATTGAAAAGAATAGTCTAAAAAAGACATTGTGGCATGTAATTCATAAGGTTACCACTGAGGATCTAAATCGGGTAGAGAGGAATAGAGAACTGGAAGAGGAGGCGTTTAAGGTATGTATGGATAAGGCCGCAGAGAAGGGGCTATCTATAAACCTGATAAGGGTAGATTTCAGCTTTGATGGACGAAAGGCAACCTTTTATTTCACTGCTGAGGGAAGGATTGATTTCAGAGAGCTTGTCAAAGACCTTGCACAACATTTCAAGAAAAAGATAGAATTAAAGCAGATTGGAGTACGTGATGAGGCGAGAATGATAGGTGGATGTGGTCCTTGTGGTAGAAGGCTCTGCTGTACACTATTCTTAAAGGAATTCGAACCTGTATCTATCAGGATGGCAAAGGATCAGGATCTCTCCCTTAATCCAGTAAAGATATCAGGGATATGTGGTCGGCTTATGTGCTGTCTTATGTATGAACATGAGATATACAAAGAGCTTAAAAAGGGGATGCCTAAATGTGGAAAAAAGGTGATAACCCCTGAAGGTATTGGTAGGATAATCCAGAATAACACACTTCAGGAAACTGTAAAGATAGAGTTAGAGGATGGTAAAAGGATAGATATGAAGGTGAGTGAACTTAAGAAGGGGTGAAAGGAATAACTTCAGAGATGTCAGAAGAGTTAAAGAGATTTTATATAACCACTCCTATATACTATGTCAATGATATCCCCCATATCGGACATGCCTATACAACGATAGCAGCCGATGTCCTTGCACGATACAAGCGTCTGTATGGATACCAGGTATTTTTTCTTACAGGGAGTGATGAACATGGTCAGAAGGTAGAACAGAGTGCTAAAGAATATGGTGAAACACCTAAGGAGCTAGCTGATAGGGTAGTTGAGAGATTTAAAGGATTATGGAAGAGACTCAATATATCGAATGATGGCTTTATCCGAACCACTGATACCCGACATAAACAAGGGGTAAGAAGGTTTTTTGAGGCAGTATATAAAAAGGGGGATATATATCTTGGAGAATATGAGGACTGGTACTGTACGCCATGTGAGACATTCTGGACAGAGACCCAGCTTAAAGATAGGAAATGCCCGGATTGTGGTCGTCCAATAGAGAGATTAAAGGAGAAGAGTTACTTCTTTAGGATGTCTATATATCAGGATAAGCTCCTACAACATATAGAGACTAACCCTGATTTCATTCAACCCCCATCACGGAGGAACGAGATCATTAGCTTTATTAAGGGAGGGGTGAGGGATCTCAGTGTGAGCCGTACCTCTTTTGATTGGGGAATCCATCTCCCCATAGATCCAGATCATGTGATCTATGTCTGGTTCGATGCCTTGATTAATTATCTAACAGGGATTGGATATGGAGATGAAGAAGAAGGGTTTAAAAGATTCTGGCCTGCTGATATCCATATCATAGGAAAGGATATACTCAGATTTCATGCGGTCTATTGGCCTGCCTTTTTAATGTCAGCAGACTTACCCCTTCCCAAAAGGATCTTCAGTCATGGATGGTGGACTGTAGAGGGGAAAAAGATGTCAAAGTCCTTCCAGAATGTAGTTGAGCCGAATATGTTGATAGATGAATATGGTGCAGATGCCCTGAGATACTTCCTCCTCAGAGAGATACCATTCGGTATTGATGGTGATTTCTCCCACAAGGCAATGATAGGGAGGATAAATAGCGATCTTGCTAATGATCTTGGAAACCTCCTCAGCAGATCACTTAGCATGGTCAATAAATATTTTAATGGGATGGTCCCTCCCAGCCATGAGAAGGGTGACCTTGATGAGGGATTAATCAAGATATCAACAAAGGCGATTATTGAGATAGAGCCACTTATTGATGAGCTTGGCTTCAATAATATATTGATAAGGATATGGGATATTGTAAGAGGGATTAATAAATATATTGACGATACTGCCCCTTGGAGGTATGCAAAAAGGGATGAGGGGAAAAAGAGGTTATCGTCCATTATATATAACATCCTTGAATCGCTCCGTATAATCACCCTTCTCATTTATCCTTTTATGCCTGAGACAGGAGAGGAGTTATGGAGACAACTAGGGATAGAAGAGGAATTATCTGATCAGGATATTAATGAGGTGAAGGAATGGGGCAGACTCAAACCAGGGACAAGGATTCGATTGGGAAGACAGTTGTTTCCCAGGATTGAGGAAACCCTCATGGCGAAAAAGTCAGCATAAAGTAGGGATGAAATTTGGAGATAGAAAGATACCTTATAGAGATGAAGGAATTGGTGGATGAGGCATTGGATAGATATCTCCCCCAAGATAACGAATTTCCTTCTATCATCTACGAGTCTATGAGATACAGTCTATTTGCAGGTGGTAAGAGGGTACGTCCAATTCTGATTATTGCATCTGCAGAGACGATTGGGGGAAGGAGGGAGGATGTGCTTCCATTTGCAGCAGGGGTTGAGATGATACATACCTATACCCTGATTCATGACGATCTCCCTGCTCTAGACAATGATGACCTTCGTAGGGGAAAGCTAACAAATCATAAGGTATTTGGTGAGGCAATAGCTATCTTGGCAGGGGATGCCCTTTTGACATATGCATTTCAGTTAATGACAGATCATAATCTAATGAGTACTATTCCCCCATCGGTCCTCTTATCGGCTGTCAATGAGATGGCCATGGCTGTTGGTTCTCTGGGGACAATAGGAGGACAGGTGGTTGATATTCAGTCAGAGGGAAAAGAGGTAGATATGACCACTATAGAATATATACATGCCCATAAGACAGGTTCATTGATAATGGCATCTATTAAATGTGGTGCAATCTTGAGTGAGGGGAGTTCCGATGAGAGGGATGCATTGATCTCTTATGGCAAGGATATAGGTCTTGCCTTCCAGATAATAGATGATATCCTTGATCTTGAAGGGGATGAGAAAAGATTGGGAAAGGCTATTGGGAGTGATATAGAGAATAAGAAGGTTACATACCCCGCCCTTTTTGGAGTGGAGGAATCGAGGCGGATGGCAAATCGGCTTGTGGAGGATGGCATCAGTTCGCTTAAGATCTTTGGTAGCAAGGCTGATGTCTTGAGAGATATTGCTAACTTCTTTATCTCAAGGAATTTCTGATTTAGGGGAGGGATCAGTATGTCAACTCTTTTGGAAAGGATCAATAATCCTGATGATCTAAAACAGATACCGAGGTATGATCTCCCAAAACTGGCAGAGGAGATCAGAGAGGTTATTATCAATACTGTCTCTAAGACAGGGGGACATCTAGCCTCGAATCTTGGTGTTGTTGAATTAACAATAGCTATCCATTATGTATTCAATGCCCCAGTAGATAAGATCATATGGGATGTAGGACATCAGACATATACACACAAGCTCTTAACAGGGAGGAGAGAGAGGTTTCATACCCTTCGACAGTATCAGGGTATCAGTGGTTTTCCCAAGAGGGATGAGAGTATATATGATACCTTTAACACGGGACATAGCGGGACATCTATCTCTGTTGCGTTGGCCCTTGCCAAGTCTAGGGATGTGAGGTGTGAGGATAATTCGGTTATAGCAGTTATCGGGGATGGCTCCATGACAGCAGGTCTGGCCTTTGAGGGATTGAATAATGGAGGGGCATTGAATAGTGATATGATTGTGATACTTAATGATAATGAAATGTCTATATCACCGAATGTGGGGGCCCTATCTGTGCATCTAAACCGCATACTTACGGGGCAACTATTCAATAAGATGAGGAGTGAAGTAGAGATGATCTTCAAGGCCATCCCTCGTATAGGAAATCAGATGGTAAGATTTGCCGAGCGTGTGGAGGAGGCTATCAAAGGGATATTTGTACCAGGAAGGCTGTTTGAGGACCTTGGATTTAAGTATGTAGGCCCAATAGATGGACACAACATCCCCCATCTTCTGGATACATTTAATAGTGTAAAGAAATTGAAAGGACCGATCCTCATCCATGTTGTCACAAAAAAGGGTAAGGGTTATCCACCTGCAGAGAAAGAGGCAGATTCCTTTCACGGTACCCCTCCATTTGATATTAAGACAGGGAATTTTATAAAGAAAGAGACGCCTCCTTCCTATACAGATATCTTCAGTAAGACATTGGTAGAGATCGCCAGAGAGGATGAAAGGATTATTGGTATTACAGCAGCTATGGCAGATGGTACTGGGTTAGATAGGTTTGCAACTGAGTTCCCTCACAGGTTTTATGATGTAGGTATAGCTGAGCAACATGCGGTGACATTTGCAGGGGGCATGGCATTGGAGGGGTTCAAACCGGTTGTGGCTATCTACTCAACCTTTCTCCAGCGCGCCTATGATCAGATTCTCCACGATGTATGTATAATGAACCTTCCTGTTACATTTGCCATAGATAGAGCTGGATTGGTGGGGGAAGATGGCCCCACTCACCAGGGACTCTTTGATATATCCTATCTCCGTTCACTCCCTAATATGGTAGTAATGGCCCCCAAGGATGAGAATGAGTTAAGGCATATGTTAAGGACTGCACTCGATTATCATGGGCCGGCCGCGGTACGTTATCCAAGGGGAAGTGGTGTAGGGGTGCCTATTGATAAGAAATTGATCTCCATAGAGATGGGCATTGCAGAGGTATTAAGGGATGGGAAGGATGTAGTAATCCTTGCTATCGGAAATACAGTCTATCCTGCACTAGAGTCAGCCGTTCAATTGGAACTTGATGGGATCAACGCTACTGTGATCAATGCCCGTTTTATTAAACCGTTGGATACAGATTTGATAGGAAAATTAGCAAAGAAGATAGGGTTTATAGTGACTATAGAGGAGAATGTGTTACAAGGAGGGTTCGGAAGTGCTGTATTGGAATATCTGAGTGAGAGTGGGTTGACAGATGTAAGGGTTAAAAGAATCGGTATCCCTGATGAATTTGTCGCACATGGCTCTCCACAGATAATAAGGAAGAAC
Organism: Nitrospinota bacterium; assembly: GCA_016212345.1. Taxonomy (GTDB): domain Bacteria; phylum Nitrospinota; class Nitrospinia; order SZUA-224; family SZUA-224; genus SZUA-224. Next base: position 216 of record JACRGM010000221.1, on the reverse strand, counting down.
TACGGTCTTGATGAAGGTGGGATTTCAAGGATCATAAGAGAGGTCTTTGAGAGCAGACCCTTAAGGAAGATGGGCGTGTCTTCAAGACCATCAAGAGAGATTCCACACAATCATTTCCCAGATATCAGATAGTCTGTTTCCTACCTCTTTTATAACGGTCGGTTCAAAACCACAGTGCATCATACAGTTTGAACATCGTGGGTCATTTCCAATGCC
>JACRGM010000220.1 GCA_016212345.1 Nitrospinota bacterium | reverse complement strand
TTGATGTACGACCCGATCAAGTAACCTTTGTCCCTGAAAGGAGAGAAGAGGTAACTACTGAAGGGGGGCTGAAGCTCGATTCACAAAGGGATTCACTTAAGAAGGTTATTGATCGCTTTCACGATAAAGGGATTCCTGTAAGCCTTTTTATAGATCCTGAGATTGATCAGGTACAGGCATCTATAGAGAGTGGGGCTAATTATGTAGAGATTAACACTGGTAAATATTCAGAGGCAAGGAATGAATCAGAAGAGGAGAGGGAGTTTGAGAAGATCTGTAAGGCGGTTAAGCATTCAGCAGATCTCGGTCTTAAGGTAAATGCAGGTCATGGTTTAACCTATAAAAATGTCGTGAGAATTGCAAGATTAAAAGAGATCCAAGAGTTTAATATCGGCCACAACATTATTGCGAGGGCTATATTTGTTGGGTTGGATAAGGCAATTAGAGAAATGATAAAGGTGATACAGGAGAATGATCATGCCTAAGGGGATAAGGAAGATTGATGATTACAGATGGGAGGTCTCTATTGGGTATAAAGAGGGGATGCTGGTACCTGGAATAATCTATGCAGATGAGAGGATGCTGGATAACATCATTAAGGAGAACTCTATAGAACAGGTTGTCAATGGTGCAACACTCCCAGGTATTGTTAAGGCCTCTCTTGCTATGCCTGATATCCATTTTGGATATGGACTTCCTATAGGTGGTGTAGTTGCTACTAGACTCAATGATGGTGTTGTATCACCCGGTGGGACTGGTTATGATATCAATTGTGGGGTACGTCTGATTAGAAGTAATCTGAAATTAGAGGGGATACGAGAAAAGATACGATACCTAATTGATACCCTTTATGCTAATGTCCCGACCGGGGTTGGTTCAAGGGGAAAGGTAAATCTTTCGCACAATGAGGAGAAGGAGGTACTTATAAAAGGCGCTAGATGGGCTATTGAAAAGGGATACGGAGATCCAGATGATCTTAAATATACAGAGGCTAATGGTTGTCTTGAGGGGGCTGATCCTGATAAGGTGAGTAACAAGGCGTATGAGAGGGGGAGACGTCAGCAGGGGACACTCGGGGCAGGGAACCATTTCGTAGAGATACAGTATGTAGAAGAGGTATTTGAGAAGGAGATAGCTGATACATTTGGGTTGGAAGAAGATGGGATAACCGTTATGATCCACTCTGGGTCAAGGGGATTTGGACATCAGGTATGCACAGATTATCTGGAGGTAATGGATAGGGCGGTTGAAAGGTATGGTATAAAACTTCCTGATAGACAACTTGCGTGCGCACCTATCAACTCCCCTGAAGGGAAGGACTATCTTTCAGCAATGAAGGCTGCTGCCAATTATGCATGGGCAAATAGACAGTGTCTAATGTCATGGACTAGAGATGTATTTCAGAAGGTATTGAGTATAGGCCCCAGAGAATTGGGGATGTCTCTGGTGTATGATATTGCACATAATATAGTAAAGATAGAAGAACATACCATTGATGGCAAGAAGATCATGGTAGCTGTACATAGAAAAGGTGCTACAAGGGCATTTCCTGCTAACCATCCTGAGATACCAGATGCATATAAGGGTGTTGGACAGCCTGTGATCATACCTGGTGATATGGGTCGAAACTCGTATGTACTTGTGGGTACAGAGAGGGCAATGGATGAGACCTTTGGGAGTACCTGTCACGGTGCGGGGAGGATTATGAGTCGCCATGCAGCAATAAGGGCCGCAAAGGGTAGGGCAATAAATAGAGAATTGGAAGATCAAGGGATATATGCAAAGGCCGGAAGTAGAGACTCGCTAAAGGAAGAGATGTCTGATGCGTATAAGGATATTTCTGATGTCGTTAATATTGTCCACAATGCAGGGATATCCCTGAAGGTGGCAAAACTGAAACCTCTGGGGGTAATTAAGGGATAGAATTAGGATGAGCTATATATAACTTTTCCTTTTTGGATGACCTGCTTTTTAAAGATATCATCTAAGAGCTCAAAGGGTTTTAGATCAATCAATTCGCCCAGAGTATCAATTAATTTGCCGCCTGCTTTTAAATAGTTATCCCCAAGCCCTTCTACAATAATATCAATATCAGAAAAGGTATGAATCATTTCGTCAACAGCTAATGAACCAAATAAAATAATCTTTTCAGCATGGAATTCCTGAACAAGAATATTTTTAGCTATTTCAACTTTTTTCATTAATATTCTTCTTGTCTCCTTAGAACGTCTCTTCCTGACATCATTTATCCTTTGAGTAAGCACACTATTCTTCATGATTATTTAATCTTTAAAAGATTGTAAAAATATCCTAATTTCTTTAATAAATCGCTCTGCGGTATTGTCAAATTTATCAACTAATCGATCTAACAAATCACTCTTTAATTCAAATCCATAGATATTTCTAAAAAGGTGACGAAACTGTAAAAATTCATTTATCTCTGCTGCTAATTCTTCAGAAATCACAGGAGGCCGCACATCTTTAATATCAACAGTCATTCTAAAAAGAAGTTCCTTATGCCATTGTTCTAACGGGCTAAAATCACCATTAATATCTTTAGCAATCCATTTAAATATTCTTTCACAAGCATTATAGAAATCATGAAGTATTGACCCTTTTATCCGCTTCATGTTGGAATCATTATGGTAGGGCTTTATCTCTTCCACCAGTTTTTCAATGATCAATAATTCCTTCTCGATCAAGCTGATCAAATCAAAATAATTTTTATTATTCATAACTTAACCCTATAATAAAAGATTATCAAAAAAGAAAAAGAAAGTCATCAAGAAAATATTTTTATTTAGTAACAGGTTTCCCTCATCAACATCTCCAATCCAATACCGAAGGTTGGGGTTGAATATACATGATGCTCTGTTTTTTATGGTGTAATGATAAAGGATAGTCAAACCCTCTGCCTATTTATACTAAAGAATCCCTCCTTGCTGAATCTTCAAGCTCTATGTGGGGGAGGGGAGCGGTAATCAACCATCCCTTTTGGAGCTCCGTTCACCGAGGAATACTTCGAGTCCTTGGGATGACACCGTACTATAGATGCTCTGCATAATTTCTAGGAAGTTTTCTTCACTGCGCCAGAAGGGGAAATTACCTAGTCGTCTAACCAGAACGGCGGGGAGTTGTGGAATAAGGACTTGGCCCAGAATATTGTCTTGGACTATATCTTTACCCCAGAATACCTCCGGCTCAGCCTGTAATGGTTCCGGTGGTGGAGTTGGCTCTGGTTCATTTCCTGACTCAGAGGTAACCTTGCTCCTTTTTATCTTAGTTTTCCGACCTACACTGTTGCCGATAAGCCCAGTCAATTCCTCCCTGTCCATGCCTCTCAGTTTGAAGATCAGGAATGGGTTGCGGTCGAATTCCTCGCCCAGCAGGTAATATACGGCGGCAATGTGTTTGCAGGGATTTGACCAGTCAG
>JACRGM010000214.1 GCA_016212345.1 Nitrospinota bacterium | reverse complement strand
AATGAGGAATTATAGATTTTTACTGTAAGATTTTCAGATAATAAATTACACAAGGCTAGAAGGAGAAATCCGAGTAAGGCGTACTGAGTAGTACGTTGTCGAGGATTTCGACTGATAACGCCGTGTAATTTGTTATATGGAAATCTATGTGAGAATTGCTGCATTAAGGTAACTTGACATTCCTATGTTCACATCTTATAATCTTCTTGATAAGATATAGTATTTTGGGTTTTATCTTGAATAAAGGATGGCTTGTGATGAGTAATAATAGTGGATCTGGTAATGGATATGTGGAGGACTTGGTTACAAAAGAGAAAGAAATTGAAGCTATTGAAGCTATAGAAACCAAAAAGGAAGAAGATGAAGGGATTGAGCCGAGAGCGGATACAGTAACGGCAAATGGTTTAGGGAAGGAAGGGATTGGGAGAGATGTAGAGATAGTAGAGATATCAGATGAGGATAGGATCATTAAACTCGAAAAGGAGTTAGAGGAGAAGAAAAAGGAGGCTGAATATAACTTTGATCGTCTCATCAGACTCCAGGCAGAATTTGAAAACTATAAAAAGAGAATATTGAAAGAAAGACTTGAACTTAGAACATCTGCGAATAATAATCTGATAAAGGAGCTCCTTCCTGTGATAGATAACTTAGAGAGGGCTGTCAAATCAGCGAAAGATGATAAAATATTTGATTCTCTCAAGGAAGGGGTGGAGATGACCTTAAAACAGTTTATTGGTGTATTAGAAAAGGTTGGATTAAAGGAGATAACAAGTATTGGGGATATCTTTGATCCAACCCGACATGAGGCATTATTAATGATCGAGTCGGATGAGCATGAGAAAGATACTATTGTTGAGGAACATCAAAAAGGGTATCTTTTGAATAATAGTGTCTTAAGACCATCAAAGGTAGTGGTCGCAAAGAATAAAAATAAAAGACAAAAGGAGGAATATAAGGATGAGTAAAGTTATAGGGATAGATTTGGGAACCACTAATTCATGTGTAGCTATAATGGAGGGTGGTGAGCCAAAGGTAATACCTAATGCTGAGGGTAATAGGACAACACCATCTATGGTAGCATTTACTGACGATAGTGAACGTCTAGTAGGGCAGATAGCAAAAAGGCAGGCGGTTACTAATCCTGAGAATACAATATTCTCAGTCAAGAGATTCATAGGGAGAAAGTACAGAGCCCCTGAGACTAAGAAGTTTATTGAGACATGCCCTTTCAAGGTTAAGGAGGCACCTAATGGAGATACTAAGATTGTTGTAAGGGGTAAAGAATATAGTCCTCCTGAAATATCTGCGATGGTGCTTCAGAAGATGAAAGAGACCGCAGAAGATTATCTTGGTGAAAAGGTTACGGATGCAGTGGTAACAGTTCCTGCCTATTTTAATGATAGTCAACGGCAGGCCACCAAGGATGCTGGAAAGATTGCTGGATTGAATGTCATGAGAATAATCAATGAACCAACAGCAGCATCCCTTGCTTATGGACTAGATAAAAAGAAGGACGAGAAGATCGCTGTATACGACCTTGGAGGGGGGACATTTGATATATCCATCCTTGAACTAGGGGATGGGGTGTTTGAGGTCAAATCAACAAATGGTGATACCTATCTAGGAGGAGATGATTTTGATGAGAGGATAATTACCTGGCTAGCTGATGAGTTCAAAAAGGATCATGGTATAGATATCAGAAAGGATAAGATGGCCCTCCAGAGATTAAAAGAGGCAGCGGAAAAGGCAAAATGCGAGCTTTCATCTGCTCTTAAGACGGATATCAATCTCCCATTTATTACTGCTGATGCCAGCGGGCCCAAACATCTAAATATAACACTAACAAGGGCAAAGTTAGAACAGATAGTGGATGACCTTATAGAGAAGACGATTGGACCGTGCAGAATTGCCCTTCAGGACGCTGGATTACAACCAAAGGATATAGATGAGGCAATCCTGGTTGGCGGTCAGACCAGAATGCCTAAGGTTCAGGAAAGGGTAAGGGAGTTCTTTGGTAAGGAGCCCCATAAGGGGGTAAACCCTGATGAGGTTGTTGCGGTTGGTGCTGCTATACAAGGAGGTGTCCTTACAGGGGATGTAAAGGATCTACTCCTTTTGGATGTTACACCTTTATCATTAGGGATTGAGACTCTAGGTGGGGTTACTACCAGGCTTATTGAAAGGAACACCACCATCCCTACTAAGAAGACACAGATATTCTCTACTGCTGCCGATAATCAGACTGCTGTTAGTATCCATGTTATTCAAGGTGAACGTGAGATGGCTGCTGATAACAAGACCTTAGGGAGATTTGACCTTACGGGAATCCCATCAGCACCAAGAGGTATGCCGCAGATAGAGGTTACATTCGATATAGATGCCAATGGAATAGTCCATGTCTCTGCAAAAGATCTAGGTACTGGTAAGGAACAGTCTATAAAGATAACTGCATCGAGTGGACTTTCTCAGACAGAGATAGATAAGATGATAAAAGAGGCAGAGAGGCATGCAGAGGAGGATAGGCAAAAGAAAGAACTGATCAATACCCGTAATCAGGCAGATAGTCTTGTATATACCACAGAAAAGACCTTATCAGAGTACAAAGATAAGATAGGTGAGAATGAGAGAAGAGATATAGAGTCTGCACTTCAGGGGCTTAAAGAGGTAATAAAGGATAGTAATAATGTGGAAGAGATCAGACAGAAGATGGAAGAGGTTACAAAGAGATCACACAAACTGGCAGAGATGATGTATGCAAAGACAAAAGAGGAACCTCAATCGCAAGGTGCTCAAAATGCCCAAGGTGATGAAGGTAAATCAAAAAAGGATGATGATGTAGTTGATGCTGATTTTGAAGAGGTTGATGGGAAGTGAACATGGTCAGGTGGGGTATTCTGTAAAAATAAGAGGAGGGATATAATATATAATTGAGCAAACATGATTATTACGATATACTAGGTATTAACAGAAATGCCGGTGATGTCGAGATAAAGAAGGCCTATCGAAGATTGGCTTTAAAATATCACCCTGATAGGAATAAGGGTGACAAGGATGCAGAAGAGAAATTCAAGGAGGCCTCAGAGGCATACGAAGTCCTCAGTGACCCCCAGAAGAGAGTCCAGTATGATCAGTTCGGTCATAGTATGGGTAGCGGTTTTGGAGGATTCAGCGATAGCGGTTTTGGAGGATTCAGTGATATATTTGATGATCTGTTTAGTGATTTCTTTGGGGGTACGAGTACCAAGAGAAGGACCTACGCAGAGAGGGGAGCTGATCTTCGCTACAATCTCGAGATATCCTTTGAAGATGCAGCCCTTGGCGTAGAGACAAGGATCAGGGTACCGAGGATGGAGGGATGTCCCTCCTGTTATGGTAGCGGTTCTAAGAGGGGGACAGATCCTATAGCGTGTCCAACTTGCGGTGGAAGTGGACAGGTAAGATTCCAACAGGGGTTTTTTACCATAAGTAGGACATGCAACCAGTGCGGTGGCAAAGGGAGAGTGGTTAGAGAACGATGTTCTGAGTGCGCTGGGAGAGGAAAGGTTCGTAGAGAAAGGACTATTTCAGTAAAGATACCTCCTGGCGTTGAAGAGGGAATACGGCTTAAAATGAGTGGAGAAGGGGAGTCTGGAACCTATGAAGGCACCCCAGGTGATCTCTATGTATTTATTAGTGTCAGAGAACACCCTATATTTAAGAGAAAAGGAAACGATATTATATGTGAGGTACCTATAAGTTTTACTCAGTCAGCATTAGGAGCTGAGATCGAGGTTCCTATATTGGGAGGTAAGACGACCCTTAATATCCCACCTGGAACCCAGACAGGAAGGGAATTCAGGTTGAAAGGAAAGGGGATAGCAGATCTACATGGCTCTGGAATAGGGGATGAAGTAGTAAATGTTATTATTGAGACACCTACAAGGCTTAATCCAAAACAGAGGGAGCTACTAGAGGAATTTGCCAGGATT
>JACRGM010000217.1 GCA_016212345.1 Nitrospinota bacterium | reverse complement strand
TTAGAAGACCCTCAAAGGTATCAGGATTTAAATTTTAGAAAAAAAATCCTTATTTATACCTCTTAACCCATATTTTCATTCCTTACTATATCTCCCCAAGATCCTTACAGGACAAGTTTTTTGGTTTCTGGAGGTGATAATCAGTATTCTGTTCAAAGGTATAGGCGGTTCTGATAATAGTCTCTTCATCAAGATGTCTCCCCATTATCTGCATACCAACAGGTAAACCATCCTTGCTAAATCCACATGGGATAGAGATTGCAGGGATCCCACCTAGATTTGCAGGAATGGTAAATATATCTGAGAGATACATCTGCAAAGGATTGTCTATCTTCTCACCAATCTTAAATGGAGGCGTAGGTGCATTTGGCACTATCAAGACATCACACTCTTTAAATACCTTATCAAAGTCCTTTTTTATAAGGGTCCTCACCTTTTGTGCCTTCAAATAATAGGCATCATAGTAACCTGAGCTTAAGACATAGGTACCTAACATAATCCTCCTCTTTACCTCTGCCCCAAATCCTTCCTCCCTCGTCATCTTATACATATACATGATATCCTTTGAATCATCTGTTCTGTATCCATATTTAACTCCATCATATCTGGCAAGATTAGAACTCGCCTCAGCAGATGCAAGGATATAGTATGTAGATATAGCATAATCAGTATGTGGGAGGGATACCTCATGGGATGACGCACCTAATCTCTCTAATAATCTTATCCCCTCGCGGACGCTACACTCAACCTCATGATCCACCCCCTCAACAAAATACTCCATTGGAATACCTATCCTTAGTCCTTTTACATCATTCCTTAAGGCAGTGGTAAAATCAGGTAGATTTACATCTAAAGATGTGGAATCTAATGGATCCTTTCCACTGATAACATTCATGAGGATAGCTGTATCTGTAACATCCTTTGTCATGGGTCCGATCTGATCGAGAGAGGAGGCAAAGGCCACCAAACCAAAGCGTGATACCCTGCCATAGGTAGGCTTCATTCCAACCACACCACAATAACTGGCAGGCTGTCGGATAGAACCACCTGTGTCAGAACCAAGTGCCCCTATACATTCATCCGCCGCTAATGCAGCAGCAGAACCACCACTAGACCCCCCAGGAACATGCTCTAAGCCCCATGGGTTCTGTGTTATACCAAAGTAAGAGGTCTCAGTAGAAGATCCCATAGCGAATTCATCCATATTTGTCTTCCCTAAAAATATAGCACCATTTGCCCTTAGTCTCTTTATTACTGTCGCATCATAAGGTGGGATAAAGTTTGACAAGATCTTAGAGCCACATGTGGTCTTTACCCCTTTTATGCAGATTACATCCTTTATTGCCAAAGGGATACCAAGAAGGGGAAGGGTATCCCCTCTTTTCTTAATCCTTTTGTCGGCTTCCTCTGCCTGTTCTAATGCCATCTCATTGGTGAGGGATATATAGGCATGTATATCCTTCTCGATCTCATTAATCCTTTTATAGATTGCCTTTGTAACCTCGACTGAGGTTACTTCACCGCTTCTCAACATCTTTTGTAATTGGTATATGGTCAATTGGTATAGGTTCATAATTTTAAGTGAACTATTCCACTACCTTTGGTACCCTGTAATGTCCGTACTCCTTTTGTGGGGCACTTGATAATGGGTCAGTCATAGGAAATATATCTTTTATCTCATCCTCTTTAAAGACATTCTGAATAGGGAGTATGTGAGAGGTAGGTTCTACATCTTCTGTATCTAATTGATCGAGCTTTTCCATATGATTCAGGACATCGCTCAATTGTTGAGCAAATCTCTCCTCCTCTTCCTCATCTATCTCCAATCTGGCAAGCATGGCTATATGTTTCACCTTTTCTTTAGTTATCTTCATTACCATTAAAGAACCTTCAATGGGACATACTTTACAACCAACTTCTTCTTTCCTACCTCTTTAAAATCTATAGTCAACTTCAATTCATCTCCTTTACCATCCTTAGCCATTATGATACCCAAACCAAACTGAGGATGAACTACTTTACCTCCTCTAATAAACTTACTCTCACCCTTATCACCACCTTTAATAGATCCTCTATTGTAAAATGAAGAACCATACATAAAGTGAGAATAGTGTAATCTCCCCTTCCTCCTATATTGTGAAGGTAAAGTAGTATACATAGGCCTTAATCCCTTTGAAAAACGTCTTTCCAATAGATCAGTAGGGATATCATACAAAAACATTGAAGGAGGATTTTGTTGTTTCATACCGTATATATGCCGTTTTTCTGCATTGGAAAGGAATAGACGATCCTTTGCCCTTGTCATTCCCACATAACAGAGTCGTCTCTCCTCTTCCATTTCAGAGACATCATCCATAGACTTAGCATGCGGGAATATATTATTTTCCATACCAACGATGAATACTGAGGGAAACTCCAATCCCTTCGAGGTATGAAGGGTCATTATAGTAACTGCACCAGCTTCATCATTCATAGTATCTGCATCAGAGATCAGTGCAATACGATCAAGAAAGGTATGGATCACCTTCTCTCCTGTTTCTGTTTCTACATCAAATCCCTCTGCAGCTGTAATCAATTCCTGCACATTCTCGGCCCTCTCCTCTGATTCAGTTGTCTTTTCTTCATTCAGTTTTTCAAGATAACCTGTTAACCCTAAGACATCCCTGATGATCTGTGAAACAGTCTTGGTCTCTATACCCTCTCTTAGTTTTTCGATCATCACGGTGAACATCTTTAATTTTCTCCTTATATTCTCTGATAGGATATCAGTTTTTATTATATTTCTTATCCTCTCAAATAGGGAAATCTCTTTAGAAGGCTCAAATTGTTCTATCTTCTCTATTGTAGAGTTCCCTATACCTCTATGTGGGACATTAATGATCCTCTTAAGACTCATTGAGTCATTCAAGTTAATTAGTACTCTAATGTAGGCAAGGATATCTTTTATCTCTTTACGTTCATAAAACCTTAATCCCCCAATGATACGATGAGGGATATTTTTTGTTATAAATGTATCCTCAATAACCCTTGATTGGGCATTTGTTCGATAGAATACAGCTATGTCTTTATATTTATGGTTTTCCTGTGTTCTCAATATCTCTATAGTCTGATATACAAACTCTACCTCATGCTTCTCATCCAATGTCCTAGCATAGACTATCTTTTCTCCTGCCTCCCTTTTTGTCCACAACCTTTTCTCCTTCCTTTTTGAATTTTTACTCACAACTGCGCCTGCTGCATCCAGAATATTCTGTGTAGAACGGTAGTTTTCCTCTAATTTTATTACTATTGTATCAGGATAATCCTTTTCAAAATTAAAGATATTATCTAAATTTGCCCCCCTCCATTGGTATATACTCTGATCATCGTCCCCTACAACACAGAGATTACAATGTGCCTTTGTAAGTAGGTTGATTAGCTTATACTGGGCGTGGTTAGTATCTTGATATTCATCTACCATAATATATCTAAAACGTTTCTGATAATTTTGCAAGATATCTATGTGCTCCTCAAAGAGTTGGATAGTCTTTACAATAAGATCATCAAAATCGAGAGCATTATTCTCCTTCAACCTCTTTTGGTAAAGAGAATAGACCTCTGCGGTCTTTTTCAAGAAATTAAAATCCTGTGCCTCTTCTTTAAATTTATCTGGGGTAATCAGGTTGTTCTTTAGATTACTAATCTTTCGAGCAATAAAAAGGTAGGTATATAGATCATCACAGATATTTAATTCGCTGGCACAACTTTTAACAAGTGATAAATGATCACCAGCATCATAGATAATAAAGTCATTAGAATAACCAAGATTATTTATATCCTTCCTCAATATCTTTGCACATAGGGAGTGAAATGTACTGATCCATACATTAAGACCTGACTTCCCCAAGAGTTTTTCTATTCTTTCTTTCATCTCATCTGCTGATTTATTGGTGAATGTTACTGCAAGGATATTGTTGGGGGGTATATCCTCTTTTTTAATTAGGTGGAAAATGCGATGGGTAATTACCATGGTCTTACCAGATCCTGCACCTGCCAGGATCAGCATAGGGCCATCCTTATGCCTTACTGCCTTTAATTGTTCTTTATTTAAGTTAATAGATAAGTTCATTTTATAATTTAGCTCACTTTAAGTTTAAGTATCTTAGCTCACTTTAACAGGAGTGACAGCACTTACGCTGTCGTTGACGCCACAAGTGGCGTCACTCCAACCATAACTATGTATATAACTATAATGATATTTTAATATCCTAATGTCAATAACAAATTAATCCATCTTTCATACGAAAATTAAAATTTTCATCTCCCTTTGTGAGCCGAAGGCTCGTGAGGGTTTCACCTGAAAATCCCCCCTCACCCTTCCTCTCCCCTGAGGGGAGAGGTGAAGGTGAGGGGTTTTCATTCTCCTTTGTATTGCTGTGCAACATGTATGTTTCACCTTAAAATACCTTTATAACACACCCCCAACCCCTCTTAATAGAGGGGAGTTCTAAAGTTTCCCCTCTAAAAAGAGGGGATTAAGGGGTGTGTTTATTTTCCCATATTTCCCCTCTATCAAGAGGGGATTAAGGGGTGTGT
>JACRGM010000216.1 GCA_016212345.1 Nitrospinota bacterium | reverse complement strand
TTGGTGCAACGCTGAAGACGGAACAAAAGACAAGCCAGATGTGCAAGTTATTTCTGCGTAGTGCCTAAGGCGTACTGAGCGGTACGCCGTCGAGGATTTCGACTGATAACGCCGTGTAATTTGTTATATGGAAATCTATATTGTGCTCCATTTAGATTCTCATGAATCCTTCTTCTCCTCAAATTTTATACCCTTATCCTCTTTCTTATCACTACTCCCCTCCTTGAGGGTATGAGTGACATCTACATCATCATTTATCTCCTTCATACCCTTTTTGAAATTCCTTATCCCCTTTCCTACCCCTGCGCCGATCTCTGGAAGTTTGCCTGCCCCGAATATTATCAGAATGATGATTAGTATAATCACTAATTCTGACATTCCAATACCAAACATCTTTATCACCTCCAATCACATAACTAAATTCTTTTTATTATATTATATCACTATCCCCTTGATGGTCAACTAAAAAACTCTTGAAATACTTGATCAGAAAAGATGATCCCACGGTGTGTTAATCTTAAACTGTTATCTTCAAATAAGAGGAATCCTTCCTTGATCAACTGATGGATTACTGAATGATAGGCATCTAACACACTTATACCGAAACCTTCCTCAAACCTATTAAGATCGATCCCATCTATCATCCTCAGACCGAGCATCATATATTCTCCCATCATTCTTCTTTTGTCGGTCAAGCTCTCCTTCTTAAGTCTCTCTCCCTCTAATACAGGTAGCCTTCCCCCTGTTATATCCTTTATATAATCCTCTGGATTATCCTTGTTGCTATATCTATAACCATCTATATATGATGATGCACCTGCTCCTATGCCGAGATACTCCTCATTCCTCCAATATATCTGATTATGCCTGCATCTCCATCCATGAGAGGCAAAACTGGAGATCTCATAGTGCTCAAACTCGGCATCCTTCAATATCTCTATCCCGCTCTCATACATCTCTACCTGAACCTCTTCAGGGGGGAGGTTCAACCTCCCCTTTTTGAGTTCAGAATAAAATGGTGTCCCCTCCTCTATAGTAAGATTGTATGTGGATATATGCATTGGTTTGAGATCAATAGCCTTAAGGAGGGTATCTTTCCATTTATCTATTGTTTGACTAGGGAGACCAAATATAAGATCAAAGGATATATTTCTGAATCCCCCCTTCCTTGCCCATAATACAGATTGGTATATTTCATCGGTATTATGAATCCTCCCTATCTCCTTTAATAATCTATTACTAAAGGACTGTATGCCTAAACTGAGTCTGTTAACCCCTCCCTTTCTTAATGATTCAACTACCTTTTGTGTAATTGTGCCAGGATTTGCCTCTATGGTAATCTCACAATCCTCAGAGAGATTAAAATATCTCTTGCATAACTCTAAAATCCCTAGCAACTGGCTAACCTTTAAGACAGTAGGGGTCCCTCCACCAAAGAAGATGGTCATTATCTTTGAATCCCTGATAGGAGGGTTATTGAGGTGGATATCTATTTCTCTTTTCAAGGCGTGAATATACCTATGAACCATTCTCTCCTCATACAAATAGGAATTGAAATCACAATATCCACATCTCTTAATACAGAAGGGAATATGGATGTATAATCCTAATCTACCTGTTTTCATGATTCAGATTATACACTAAGTCAAGTCTCGGAATTTCTATAACTATCATTATAGTGGCTATAGCGATGTGTAATGCATCTTCAGAACATTCTTCTGGAATTGGTCCGTTTCTTATCAGTCCTCCTGCAAGATCCTCGACCATATCATTTATTTTAGAGGGGGAAAAACCTTAACCTCTTTTTGTCTTCTTCTTATCCCTTTCTGTCCCCTCTTAATAGAAGGGGATAAAGCCCCTTTCTGTCCCCTCTATTAAGAGGGGATAAAGGGGTGTGTTCTTATATGTTCCTCAATCTTTGCTAACCCCCCTTCAATATTATTCATTACATCGTCATCACTGAATCTTAAAACAATTATTCCAATATTATTCAATCTTTGTTCCTTGACCTGGTCTCTTTCAACAACTTCTTCAAAACCATGTGTATACCCATCTAATTCAATA
>JACRGM010000218.1 GCA_016212345.1 Nitrospinota bacterium | reverse complement strand
TGGCAGGAAGCATTTCACTTAGCGAGGTATTATTAAGGAGCGCAGTCCTTATGGATATTAAGGCATAGGTTGCCGGTGAAAATACGGAGATGCTCTGCATCCAAACTGGTAGTATATCAACTTCGTAATAGATACCTGATATCAGAAATAGAAAACCTATAAATACCTGACCCGCCTCACGTCCTTTTCTGGGAGAGAGGAGAGGAAGTCCTGCCCCCATCATTCCCAATCCAATAAAGGAGAGGGTAGAAAGTAGCATGATAAAAAGAGCAGAGAAGATGTTTGCAGACTCAAAATCAATATTGAAGAATAGTACTGCAACTAATATGAGAAGAAAGAACTCTACTACAGCATAAATTATAGCATAAATAGAGGTACCTATTAAAAAAGTTACTATTCGTATGGGCGCCATCAGGGTAGATTCTATGGTTCCCTCCTCCCATTCATAGGAGACAGAATCAGCCAATGTCTCATATAGCGTTGAAAGAAAATCCCATAGCATGGCCCCCACAATCAGGTAGATTACCATGGAATAATCCTCTGATGCAACGCCGATATATCCGATGGTAAGTACATGGATCATAGCATAAAACACAAAGGTGCTCTCCCAAATAAGAAACTTTTTTGACCATTTTATATCCCTTTCAATGAATGCATAGCAGGTCTTGATCTCTCGAAATATACCTTTACTACCTTTCATTCCCATTCCTCCTCTTCCCATTTTTCCCTCGTTATCCCTGTTACCTCAAAGAATATATCCTCTATCTGAACCTCTTCTTTCCTTTTTTTAACCAGATTCTTCAGGTTAGACTGGGTATCCAGAGCCACAATTTGTCCCTTATCAAGAAAGGCGATCCGATCACAGAGTTCTGCCAGTTCCATGTTATGGGTGCTCAGGATGATTGTGGTACCCTGAGATTTTTGAATTTTTTTGATTAAACTATTAAGTTTCAACCTTGAAGGGAGATCAAGACCCAATGTGGGTTCATCTAAAAGAACCAACCTTGGCGAGGTGAGAAACACCTTGACCAAAAATACCTTCTGATACAAACCGCTGGAAAGCGTGCGAACAGGCTCTTTAATCTTATCCTCAGGAAAGCTCAAATAATCCAGGATATCCCATATCTTTCTCTTAGCCTGATTAATATTAAGTCCATAGAGCCGGGCAGTGTAAATCAGATTATCCATAGTAGTCAATTCATCGAAAAAGCCACATGCCTCAGAAATCCAGTTAATTAAACGTTGTACCTTGAGAGGCTCCTTAATAACATCATGTCCAAATACCTCGATTGATCCCTCGTCTGGAAGGAGTAAGGTAGCTATTAGACGCATCAGAGTTGATTTGCCTGCCCCATTTGGTCCCAAAATGCCAAACACTTCCCCTTCCCTGACCGAAAAACTAAGGTCTTTAACCGCAGCAAACATAATCTTCTGTCCAGAAATAAAACGACGAAATCGCTGTCTTAAGGAATCGGTATCTTTCCTCTTTTTAGTTATCTTCTTACGGAAATATTTGGTAACCTGATTAAATTTAACGGCTTCAGACATTTTAACACCTAAGAGCGGGGTCAAAAATATGGATAAATCACTTGATCTCTATTTGTCGAATATATAACTAATCATTTTATATACCAGTTTTGCTGCTAAAAAATCTGGAGCGGTATTTCCAGGGATAGGACATAATTCCACTACATCAAATCCCACAATAGTCTTATCCTTAATAACCATCTTCAAGATAGATAGGAGATCATACCAGAGTAATCCACCAGGCTCAGGTGTTCCCACTGAGGGCATTATTGAAGGATCTAATACATCTAGATCAACAGTAATATATACATGGTCACTTAAGGCCGTGAGTACCTCTTTTATATCACATCTCTTTTCAAGGTAATCCTTGGCCATTATTACCTTGATCTTATTCTCCTCTATAAATTCTGCCTCTTCACTACTGATGCATCTTATCCCTACCTGGACAAAGGGAGATATCTCACTAATCCTTCTCATGGTGCAGGCATGGCTATAATAGCTCTCTTCCCATTCATCATACAGATCAGGATGGGCATCGAACTGAAGTACACTGAGGTCTTTATA
>JACRGM010000219.1 GCA_016212345.1 Nitrospinota bacterium | reverse complement strand
TCGGGAGTAGTGTATCCATTCCGATAAAGATATCTCTTATAGATATCTCTTTATCTCGAATCTTACGAATAAGGAAGCCAATATGTGTAAAGAAATAGCCAAAGGTGATAATCGCACATAGACGATGGATAAAACCAGTGACCTCGAATCCTCCCATTATTCGTGAGATGACAACTGCCCACCTCATGTAGGAAAATTTAAGTGTCATCCCTGTAATGAAGACTCTCTTCATATACCTTCTGTGTCCCTTTATGGCAGGTACCACAATTCACAGGAGAGAGGTCTTCAGGATGTGGAAATCCCTTGACATCAGCCTTGATATGACAGGCAATACATTCTATCTCTCCGTGAACAGAATTACGATAAGATATCTCATCAACAAAGAGTGATATAATCCCTTCACCCTTTTTAACAGCAAGGTCAGGGTCTGAATGACACATCAAACACCCTTTCATCCTGCCTGCTGGAGAAGGTATAGGAGAAAGGGATATAAGGGATATGATAAAGAGGAAGATACTTAATATACTAAATCTCTTGAATCGCTTCACTATCTTTATAGAATCCTTTCCTTATAATAAAGTTGTTGAAATTGTCTATTGGTAGGTATATATATATTTATATTACCATAGTTAAGGGTGAGGGGGTATTTCAGGGGAGAGATAGATATGAAATATAATAAAGGGAGAAGGTCGTTTCTGAATTGGTTGTTGGGGACATCTCTATTATTTGCCGGAGGTTTATCTCTCTATCCTATATTAAGATATCTATGGCCTAGTGATAAGGTTATGGGGGCTGGTGGATCTACAATAGTAACAATACCCCTTGAGGATCTTCCTATAGGTGAAGTTAAGTTTATAAGATATAAAAACAGACCTGCACTAGTTATAAATGAAGCAAAGACAGGGATATATGCCTTGTCTGCTGTGTGTACCCACCAGGAATGTATTGTTAAATGGGATGAAGATAGGGGAGAATTGATATGTCCCTGTCATGGGGCAATATTTGATATGTTTGGACATGTTAAGAAAAGTCCAGCCACAAGGGATCTTGATCCAATTATAGTAAATATCTTAAATGATCAGATAATTGTGGGAGGTATATAATTGTGACAAAGAATGATGCCCCTAAAAGGGATAAAAGTGAATATGGAACCAGCATTAAAGATATTCTAAACTGGTTTACACTGGGAGGTCTTGTATATGGTCCATTAGATGAGAGACTAGGTATTAAAGAGGCATTAGAAAAGGCACTTAAAAGACCCATACCATACCATGTTAACTGGTCTTTCTGTTTTGGTGGGATCACCTTTTTCATCTTTTGTATACAGGTATTAACAGGGGGGCTACTTCTATTCTTTTATCGTCCTACTACTGATGAGGCATATTATAGTGTCCAATTTATTACCAATGATGTCCCTTTTGGGTGGCTAATTCGGGGTGTACATTACTGGAGCTCGCATCTGATGATAATAACACTATCTTTACATATGCTCAGGGTATTCCTTTATGGTGTCTATAAGTCACCAAGGGAGTTTAACTGGGTGGTTGGTATCCTCTTATTTCTTATCACCCTTTGGTTGGGCTTTACAGGTGCACTCATGGCATGGAATAATACCTTATATTGGAGGGGTGTAATAGGAACAAGTAAATTTGCCGGGATCCCTATTGTTGGGGATTTTATAGTGAAATTCTTGAGGGGAGGGGAGTATGTTGGTGGGGCTAGCTTAACAAGATTCTTTGCCTTTCATATATTTATCTTTCCTTCCCTTCTATCCCTTCTTTTGATACTCCATTTCTTAATGATAAGAAGACAAGGGATATCAGGGCCTTTATAGGAAGGTGATAAAGGTGATAAATTGAAGATAAAAAGAAAAAGAGAAGATATCCCATTTTTCCCTCATCATGTAATAAATCAGATGATTGTAGTATGCATAGTTATACTTATCCTCCTTCTCCTTGCCACCTTTTATTCTACACCTATTGAGGAAAAGGCTGATCTCTTCACTACCCCATCTTCTATCAAGCCGGTTTGGTACTTTGTGGCCATTGATCAGATCTTAATGTTGATCCCGGGTGAGAGTACAGGGGTAATCGGTTTGATAATATTTCTATTATTGGTCTTTATGTTACCATTTATTGATAGAAATCCAGAATGTCGTCCACTTAAGAGACCCTTTGTAATGATAATTGGATTGATTGTTGTTATCGGTTTTATCCTTTTAACACTTAAAGGTATCTATTCATGATGAAGGTTATTTCAATTATAATCTATAGTATAATATTAATCCTTTTTAACCATAATAATCCTGCCTATTCTCAGATGATAGGGGGAAATACATGTATTGCCTGTCATAAAGAACTAGGAGGCAAATATGTTACCCCTGTTAAGGAATGGGAGAAGAGTGTTCACAAGGAGGCAGATATTACATGTGAGAAGTGTCATGGTGGAGATCCAACCTCATTTGAGTATACCCAAAATTGCTCAAAAAATGTCCATATCCCTAAACCGACTGAGATACCCCTTTTCTGTGGAGATTGTCATTCTGATGCCAACAAGATGCGTCAATATAATCTCCGAACAGATCAACTAAGTCAATACAGAACGAGTGTCCATGGAAGACTATTATTAGATAAGGGAGATACAAATGTAGCTACATGTATCAGTTGTCATGGTTCACATAATATACTGGCCAAGAATAACCCTATGTCTACTGTCTATAGATTAAATGTCCCAAGGACATGTGCGAAGTGCCATGCTAATAAAGAGCTGATGGCACCATATGGTATCTCAACGGATCAATATGATGAATATATTAATAGCTCCCATGGTAAACTACTTTTACAGAAGGGAGAGAAGAGGGCACCAAATTGTACAGATTGTCATGGTATCCATGGGGCTGCACCCCCTGGTATTGAAGAGGTATCCCATGTATGTGGAGGCTGTCATGCAGTTACAGCAGCATATTATTCAAAAGGGCCTCATTATATAGCAATGAAAGAGGTAGGTATACCAAGATGTATTGACTGCCATAATACCCATTACATCCTTTATCCATCGAATGCCCTTTTCTTCGGTAAAGAAAAGAGACATTGTGGATCGTGTCATGATATTGATTCTGGGGCATATAAGGTTGGTCAAGAGATAGTAAGATATATTGAGGAGTCAGCAATAGAGATAGAGAAGGCGAAAAATGTGATGAAGTCTGTTCAAAGGACAGGTATTGATCTCTCTCTACTTGAAAATAGTATCTCAAGGGCAAGGACACATATTGTTGAGGTCATTCCTGTTACACATACACTCTCTCCAGTAGAGGTGCTCAACTACACAAATCTGGTAAAGACAGAGACATTGGAGGTAGAGAGGAAGGCCAATGATATCTTGAAGGAATTGGAAAGAAGAAAGAGGGTCTTGAAGGTTGCATTGGCACTGATCCTTTTTATTATGATACTACTCTTTCTTAAAAAGAGGGCACTAAGAAAATTAACTTATAACTCATAATATAGATTTTCAGATAATAAATTACACAAGGCTAGAGGGAGAAATCCGAGTAAGGCGTACTGAGCGGTACGCCGTCGAGGATTTCGACTGATAACGCCGTGTAATTTGTTATATGGAAATCTATAATATGGAGTGAGATCATGTCTGAAGATAATGGTATTAAGAAAGATCCAATTCTTATTAGAATCTTGAAAAAGATCGGGATTCAATTTTCTATGGGGGAGGGGCGTAATATCTGTTTATTACCCAGTATTTACAGGATATTAATTATCCTTTTTGTCTTGTTGGTAGTCGGAACCATAGGATTAGTTCAATACAGCACACATCCTATATTCTGTAAGAGTTGTCATATAATGAAACCATATTATGAGGCATGGAAGACATCCACACATAATTTTGTACCATGTGTAGATTGTCATTATCCACCTGGTTTTAGAAAACATATCAGAGGGAAACTTCAGGCAATATCACAGGTAGTGAAGTTTGTAACCCGTACATACGGCACAAAACCCTATGCAGAGATTGAGGATGCCAGTTGTCTGCAAAAGGGATGTCATGAAAAGAGGCTTCTAAAAGCAAAGGTGGTATTTTTAAAATCTATAGTATTTGACCATAAGCCTCACCTTCAGGAGCTAAGAAGGGGTATACAATTAAAATGCACATCTTGTCATTCACAGATAGTGATAGGCACACATATTGCGGCAGATGAAAGGGTATGTTTTGCATGTCATTTTAAAAACATAATTGAAGGAGAAAAGATATCTGCCTGTACCACATGTCATGAGACCCCAAAGGAGGATATTAAATTTGGGGATATTACCTTTAACCACTCCGATTTTGTGGGAAGGGGGATAGAATGTCAGAAGTGTCACTTTGATATTATTCAGGGTAAAGGTGAGGTCATGGAAGAACGATGTTTTTCATGTCATGGAGAACCTGAAAGACTTGTCCGTATTGGGGATGTAGAGTTTATGCATCGTAATCATGTGACTAACCACAAGGTGGAATGTTATGAATGTCATACAACAATTAAACACTCTGTAAAGACTGCTGTAGAGCCTCTCTCCTATAAATGCGATATATGTCATACAAACAAGCATATTGCCCCAAAGCAGATGTATATGGGTATAGGAGGAAAAGGTGTTCCATCTACACCAAGCCCTATGTTTTTAGCACAGGTAGATTGTATTGGATGCCATCTTGTTCCAAAGAATAAAGGTACTGATGTTGAATTTAATGGTCAGACACTAATAGCAACAGAGCTAGGTTGTTTTTCCTGTCATGGAGATAAATATAGAGGTATATTTAATATATGGAAGGAGATGGTTGATCGGGCTTTAGCTGAAACCGAGCCAATGTTATTAAAGGCAAAGGAGATTCTGGATAGATCAGATATTGGCCATAAAAATTATCGTAATGCATATAAATTATATAATGATTCAAAATACAATTATGATTTCGTTAGATATGGACATGGTGTGCATAATGTTGATTATGCAGATCTCCTCCTTGCCAATGCCCGTGAAAATTTAAAAGAGGTAGTATCACTCCTAGAGATTTCCAGATAATAAATTACACAAGGCTAGAGGGAGAAATCCGAGTAAGGCGTACTGAGCGGTACGCCGTCGAGGATTTCGACTGATAACGCCGTGTAATTTGTTATATGGAAATCTATATCAGAAGGAAACCCTTATGCCGACCATAGGAGGATGAAATAGATATTTTTGCATTTAGTCACATAGTCAATTATAAGTTAGGCGCAAGATATAAACAGAAAATGTTAAACTATATCCTATGAGACCCCCATTAAAAACTATCCATAAAATAATACACGGCGACAGTAGGCAAATGACCTTTTTGGCGGACAACTTAGTCCATTTGGTCATTACCTCTCCCCCGTACTGGCAATTAAAAGACTACGGGACTGAAGATCAAATTGGCTTTCATGAAAGCTATGAAAGTTATATCAATAATCTGAATCTTGTCTGGAAAGAATGTCACAGGGTATTACACCCCGGCTGCCGGCTTTGCATTAATATCGGAGACCAGTTTGCCCGCTCGGTTTATTACGGACGATATAAAGTAATTCCAATCAGAACAGAAATAATCAAATTTTGTGAAACCATAGGCTTTGACTATATGGGCGGAGTTATTTGGCAAAAAGTTACCACATGCAATACAACAGGCGGAGCCACCATAATGGGCAGCTTCCCCTATCCCCGAAACGTAATTCTGAAACTTGATTATGAATTTATCCTACTTTTCAAAAAACAGGGTGTCCCACCAGCACCGACTAAGAAACAAAAAGAACTTTCAATAATAACAAAAGATGAGTGGAATACTTATTTCTCAGGGCACTGGTACTTTGCCGGGGCAAAGCAAGACAGCCACATTGCCATGTTTCCAGAAG
>JACRGM010000212.1 GCA_016212345.1 Nitrospinota bacterium | reverse complement strand
GTCGAGGATTTCGACTGATAACGCCGTGTAATTTGTTATATGGAAATCTATAGAAAGGTGGTAGGGAGAGGGAGATTGTCACATATAAACACCCTTCGTAAAGAGATAGATAAGATAGATACAATGATACTAGACCTCCTGAATAAAAGGGCAGAGATCGCCATTGAGATAGGTGTGGAGAAATATAAGGCCCAAGAGGATAACTTTCATGCCCCAGACAGAGAAATTGAGATATATAAGAGATTATTAAGACTTAACAAAGGTCCTTTCCCTAATACCTCCCTTCAGGCAGTATACCGAGAGATATTATCAGCAACACTTTCACTCGAGAAACCCCTTACGATTGCATATTTAGGTCCTGAGGGGACATTTACCCATCTCGCGGGTCTCAAACAATTTGGATCCTCTGCCAATTATATACCATTAAAGAATATAGAGAGGGTCTTTATCGAGGTAGAGAAGAAACGAGCAGACTATGGGGTTGTGCCAATAGAAAACTCTATCGAGGGTATTGTTAACTATACCCTTGATATGTTTATAGTATCCCCTTTAAATATCTGTGCCGAGATATTATTGGAAATATCACATAATCTATTATCCTTAGAGGAAGATATAAAAAAGATAAGTAAGATATATTCTCATCCTCATGCACTGGCCCAATGCAAATCGTGGCTGGAGAATAACCTTTCTGATATCTCACTTTGTGAGGTCTCTAGCACTGCAAGGGCTGCGGAGTTAGCTTCACAGGAACCATCTACAGGTGCTATTGCAAGCGAACCAGCAGCAACACTCTATGGGCTGAAGGTAATAGAGAGGAATATAAGTGATAGCAGAGATAATTTTACCCGTTTTATAGTAATCAGTAGGGAATTGGCCAGAAGAAGTGGGAAGGATAAGACATCAATACTATTCTCGGTTGAGGATAAACCTGGGGCCCTCTTCTATATATTAGAGCCCTTTGCTAAGAAGGAGATCAATCTGACTAAGATAGAATCACGTCCAATGAAGAAGGCATGGGAATATATATTCTTTTTAGATATGGAAGGCCATATAAGCGATAAGAAGATTGCCTCTGTGCTTGATGAATTAAGAGAGAAATGTATCTATATTAAGGTATTGGGATCGTATCCCAAATATATAAATATAAGTTGTGATTCAGACATTAGACTATAGACAATCAATTTACTTTAACCATATGACTATTATTGGGGTTGGACTTATTGGCGGCTCCCTCGCCAGGGTATGTAAAGAGAAGAACCTAATCGGAAGGATCACAGGTTTTGGAAGAAATGAGTCTAATCTCAAAAAGGGGGTTGAATTGGGGGTTATAGATTCTTATACCCTTGATCTTAAGGAGGCGGTCAGGAATGTAGATATTGTCCTCCTTGCTACACCTGTAGGGGTAATGGTGGATATTGTAAAGATAATGATCCCCCATCTTAAAGAAGGGACTATCATTACTGATGTAGGGAGTGTAAAGGGATATCTCGTGGATAAGATAGAAGAGTTACTTCCAAAAGGAATACCCTTTGTAGGAGGTCACCCCATCGCAGGGAGTGAAAGGTCAGGGGTTGAATCCTCTCTCCCCACCCTCTTCAAAAATTATAATTGTATACTTACCCCTACTGAAAAGACTGATAGAGAGGCCTTGAAGAAGATAGAAGAGTTGTGGTATAGTGCAGGGGCAAAGGTAATTCTTATGGATGCAAAGGATCATGATAGGATATTAGCTGCAATAAGTCATCTCCCACATGTAGTGGCTTATGCCCTTGTTAATACTATTGGAGATATATGTAAGGAGGAGGATAATCTTTTATCTCTGGCAGCAGGGGGATTTAAGGATTTTACAAGGATAGCATCTAGTGATTCGGTGATGTGGTGTGATATCTGTCTCCTTAACAGAGATAATATCCTCGAAATAATTACCCAATTTAAGGGGGCACTGGAGAGATTAAGGAGATATATTAAAGAGGAAAATGGAACAAGGCTCAAGGAGGAATTCAACAAAGCAAATAGTATCCGTAATTTAATATGTTGACTTTAAAGAAGTAATTGTGGTAAAAGATATTAAATTAATAAATACAAATACCTACAAAGGAGGTTCTTAAAAGGGCATGAGAAAAAAAAATAAATTACAGGATATGGATGGTAAGCCTCAGGATAATCTTGATAACAGCAATATAAATGTTGTCATAGAGTCAGGGATACCTTTAGAAGATGAAAAGGAAAAAGGAATAGTCGATTCTAAAGAGGATGATTCTAAAGAAGAAGAAAAAGAGGATTTGGATATTGACATAAGTGAGGAGGATATACAGAGACTCTATGAAGAGAGTATAAAAAACTTTAAGGAGGGTGAGATCATCTCTGGACATATTGTCAAGATAAATAATGATTCTGTGCTTGTAGATGTAGGTTTCAAGTCCGAGGGATTAATAGATATTAATGAATTTCCTTATCATGGAAGGGATTTGAAGGTAGGGAATAAGATTGATGTCTTTTTGGAGCAGACAGAGGATAAAGAGGGTATGGTGAGGCTTTCAAAAGAGAAGGCAAATAAGATAAAGATATGGGATGACATAACAGAGGCTTATAAGAAGGGTGAGGTTCTAGAGGGGGAGATAACAGGAAAGATAAAGGGTGGTTTGACTATTGATATAGGATTGAAGGCATTTTTACCAGGGTCACAGATTGATCTTCGGCCTATAAGAAACCTCGATAGGTTAATAGGGCAGAAATTGAAGTTAAAAATCATAAAGATGAATAAGAAACGGGGAAATATTGTAGTATCTCGTCGTGTATTACTAGAAGAAGAGAGAAAAGGGACAAGAGAAAATACACTCGCCTCACTCGAAGTGGGTATGATAGTAGATGGGGTAGTAAAGAATATAACAGAGTATGGAGCCTTTATAGACATTGGTGGAATCGATGGATTACTCCATATTACTGATATGTCCTGGGGCAGGATCAATCACCCTTCAGAACTCTTTGCAGTAGGGGATAAAATAAAAGTAGTTATTTTAAAGTTCGAGAAGGAGAATGAGAGGGTCTCATTAGGATACAAACAGATTACCACTGATCCATGGAGTAATATAGAGACAAAATATCCTGTTGGGACAAGGGTGAGGGGTAAGGTGGTTAGTATCACAGATTATGGTGCCTTTATCGAATTGGAACAAGGTATTGAGGGATTGTCGCATATCTCTGAGATGTCATGGAGCAAGCATATAAAACATCCATCCAAAATAGTAGCTATTGGTGATATTATTGAGGCTATTGTCTTGAGTCTTGATAAAGAGAAAAAGAAGATCTCTTTAGGGATGAAACAGGTCGAGTCAAATCCATGGGATAATATAGAGGAGAGATATCCTATTGGTTCCATTGTAGAGGGAAAGATAAGGAATCTAACAGAATTTGGGGCCTTTGTGGAATTAGAGGAAGGTGTTGATGGTTTAATACATATATCAGATATGTCGTGGTTAAAGAAGATCAAACATCCTGCAGAGGTTGTCAAAAAGAAGGATAGGGTTAAGGTTGTTGTTTTAGATGTAAATGGAGAGAGTGAACGTCTCTCATTAGGCCTAAAACAGATGACACCTGACCCATGGGAAGAAGATATCCCTAAAAGATATAAAGTAGGCAGTGATGTGAAAGGTAAGATAGTAAAGATAACAAACTTTGGTGCCTTTGCCGAATTGGAAGATGGGGTTGAAGGGTTAATACATATCTCTCAGTTAGGGTCTACGAAGGTTAACCATCCTGAAGATGTCATAGGAGTCGGTAATGAAATAACTGCAAGAATCATAAAGTTAGATACAAAGGAGAGAAAGATCGGGTTAAGTATTAAGGCATATCAGGAGGAATTAGAGGCCTCAGAGGTGGAAAGGGAGGTTGAGGAAGAGACAGAT
>JACRGM010000213.1 GCA_016212345.1 Nitrospinota bacterium | reverse complement strand
TCACAGTCTCCTTACAATCATATCATATAAAAGTGGTATCATTATCTCATGGTGTCCTATCAATGAATATCCCCTTCCCCCCTCCTGGGTTGGTCTATCTATCACATTTATGACTGGACGGTAGTGCTGTATCATATCCATATTCACAGTAGTAAAATCCTTAACCTTATACCCCAAATTCCTGACAGCGGAGAGTGCCTTTAAGAATACCTCAGGTAAGATAACACTCGAACCGATATTAAAGAAACATCCACCATCATTGAGATCAACAATTACAGAGGTAAAGAGCTTAAAGTCATTCTGTGTCCCTTTTCCTATGAGCGCCCCATCTGATGAGGGATGGATATGTGTTATATCTGTACCAAAGGCGACATGTATAGTTACAGGGATAGAGAGTTTAAAACCCTTTGATAATATACTATTATCTCTGAAATCAAAGGCCTTTTCAGAGATATCCCTTCCCCATGCCTCTCCCAATCCTATTTCATCATTTAGAAACCCCTTAAGGGCAGAGTTCATCATCGCACCTGTCTCCTCTGCCATCCCGAATATCCCTTCATTTATCCCTAATGTTACATCCTCTGAGGTCTCTCCAATAAGGGCAATCTCATAGTCGTGGATAGCCCCAGCACCGTTCATAGCAATGGCACTGACCACCCCTTTCTCCATCAGATCAATCACAAGGGGACTTAAGCCACATTTGATAACATGTGCCCCTATGGCAAAGACTACAGGTCTCTCTCTTTCTCTAGCCTTTAAGACAGCCTCTACTATACCCCTAATATCATTCCCCTTAAGTATGGCAGGAAAGAGGTCTTCGATCCTTCCCACCTTCTTCCATACATTAAGATCTGTAAAATCCTTAATACTGACCTTATTCCTCCTCTCCTTTATAGGGTATAATACTATCTTTTTAAAATCGAGTCTCCTGACATTATATCTACCTATCATACCTTTCTATAACCTTCCTCAAAAAACCTGATGTAGACATACCCTTAACTATGGGTATTAATTCCACCCTTCCACCATACCTCTCGACTATATCCCGTCCAACTACCTCCTCAATGGAGTAATCATCTCCTTTTACGAGGATATCAGGCTTGATCTCTTGTATAAGCCTTTCAGGGGTATCTTCAGAAAAGATAGTAATATAATCTACATACTTTAGGGCGGATAGGATATTAGCCCGTTCAGACTGGGATTTCATAGGTCTTCCTTCCCCTTTTAATCTTTTTACTGATTCGTCATCATTTAATCCAACAACCAGTATATTCCCCAGCCCCTTTGCCTTTTGAAGGAATTCAATATGCCCCCCATGGATGATATCAAAGCATCCATTAGTAAAGACTATCATCTTCTCCCTATTACGTGCCAAACTGATCACCTGCTTCAGTTCATCCAGACTCAGGATATTACCTACAGAGAGGAGGTGACCATCTTCTATGAAATTGCTCAACTCCTCATTTGTAACTACAGCGGTTCCTACCTTACCCACCACAATACCGGCAGCCATATTTGCCAATCTTGCAGAGTCGATAAAACTAAGTCCTTTAAACACAGCCATCCCAAAGACACCGGTTACTGTATCACCTGCGCCTGTCACATCGTATACCTCCTTTGCCTCTGTAGGGATATGGGTCTTCTTACCATCTTTCTCAAATAGAGACATCCCATCCTTCCCTCTTGTAACTAGGATGGCATCATTATGAATTAAACCAAAGAGATATCCTACTGCCCTTTCCATATCTTCTTCGCTTTGTATCTTTATAGGAGATGCTGCCTCTAGCTCCTTTTCATTTGGGGTAATAACATTGACCCCCTTATATTTGGAGAAATCAACCCCCTTTGGGTCTACAATAATCATCTTTTTATCTCTTTGGCCACAATGAACTATGGATCTAAAGACCTTCTCTGTTACAACACCTTTATTATAGTCAGAACATATAATACCATCCACTAAAGGTGTTATTCTCTTTATATACTCTTTTACCCTCTTCTCTACCTCTCCTGAAAGGGGTCTTCTATCCTCATTATCTATGCGAATGATCTGCTGGCCATGTGCTATTACCCTGATCTTGTTCGTTGTAATCCTTAGGGGATCTCTCACTACACCTTCACTATCTATATTCATCCTCTTTAACAGCTCTATCACCCTGTCCCCCTTCTCATCTTTCCCAACAGCACCAACAATATATACCTTACATCCGAGAGAGGTAAGGTTGTTTGCAACATTCGCCGCCCCTCCAAGGGCCATATTCTGTGATTTACATTCTACCACCTGAACAGGTGCCTCAGGGGATATCCTGTTAACACTACCCCATATGTATTCATCAAGGATAATATCCCCTACCACAAGCACCTTTAGATCATTCTTGTCTGATAGTATCTTTTTTAATCTCTCATTCATATCTTTTGATACAGAAGGAACTCTTTCTCTACCTCTTCACAAATAATATGTCCTATGGTTATATGGGCCTCTTGAATCCTTGGGGTATTGTATGATGGTATCACTATAGCTAAGTCAACCATCTCTTTTACGCCTCCACCATCATTACCTAAAAGGGCTATGGTCTTTGCCCCTAACTCCTTTGCCAATCTTAATCCCTTTATGATATTCGGCGATCTTCCACTTGTACTGATCCCAATAACCACATCCCCTTTACATGTCAAGGCATCTATCTGTCTTTCAAAGATGGTATCAAAGCCATAGTCATTACCTACAGCGGTTATTATGGAGGTATCAGTAGTGAGGGCAATAGCAGGGATCGCCTTTCTCTCTGCCTTGAATCTCCCGATCAGTTCCCCTGCTAAATGTTGAGCATCCGCCGCACTTCCTCCATTCCCCATGAGCAGTATCTTCTTCCCTCTCTTAAGTGCATTGGATATCATCTTTATCCCACATTCTATCTCATGACAGAGTTCTTCTGATATCGTCCTTTTAATATTAGCGCTCTCTATTAATGCAGACTTTATTAATTCATAACTCATAATTTAAACAAGGGCAACCACGGAGGGTTGCCCCTGCCCCTACAAAGACCCCATCATCTCTTTGTCTACAAAACTAAAATATCTTCCATCTCCTATAATTATATGATCTAGTGTCTTGATACCGATTATTTCACCGGCCTTGATGAGACGGTGGGTTATCTCTATATCATCCTTGCTAGGGGTTGGATCTCCACTGGGGTGATTATGGATAAAGATTATAGCAGATGCTGACTCTTTAATAGCTGGATTAAAGACCTCTCTGGGATGGACGATACTCGATGTAAGGCTACCCTCAGATATAGTTACATCCTTTATAATCTTATTCTTTCCATCTAAGAGGATTGTCTTGAATATCTCTTTTTTGATATTGCGCATCAATGGGATATAGTGATTTACCACATCCTTACTTGTCCTGATTCTAATTATAGCATCCCCATTCTGTGATAACATCCTTTTCCCTATCTCCATGGCCGCCTTTATCTGGACTGCCTTTGCCTTACCAATTCCATTCACATTACAGAGTTCTGCGATACTGATGGTATCCATCTTACTGAAATTGCCAAAGCGAGTGATAAGCTCTCTTGCCAGATCAAGGGCACTCTTTTTATCTGTGCTTACACCTGTCCTTATGATTATTGCCAGGAGCTGGGCATCAGAGAGTTCATCCGCACCATATTTTATTAATCTTTCTCTCGGCCTTTCATCCTGTGGCCAGTGTTTTATTGTATCAGGGTATCTCTTCTCAATCATTTATCTTCTTTTTGAAATATCTTATTGTCTCTTCTAATCCCTCATCCAGTGTAACCTCTGGCTCCCACCTGAGTACCTCTTTAGCCTTAGATATATCAGGTTGTCTTACTTTAGGGTCATCCTCAGGAAGGGGTTTGAATACAATCTTGCTTTTGCTTTTAGTCAAATCTATTATCTTTTCAGCCATCTTAAGTATGGTCATCTCCAAAGGATTGCCAAGATTAACAGGATAATCTTCATTTGATATCAATAGCCTATATATCCCCTCTACAAGGTCTGAGATATAGCAGAAACTCCTTGTCTGATAGCCATCTCCAAAGACTGTAATATCCTCCCCTTTAAGTGCCTGGGTTATAAAGTTAGGTATTGCCCTCCCATCTTTAATCCTCATGCGTGGACCATAGGTATTAAAGATCCTTGCTATCCTGGTATCAATCCCATGATAACGATGATAAGCCATAGTTATTGCCTCGGCAAACCTCTTGGCCTCATCATAGACCCCTCTTAGCCCTATAGGATTTACATTTCCCCAGTAATCCTCCTTCTGTGGGTGTACCAAAGGGTCACCATATATCTCTGAGGTGGAGGCAAGGAGAAATGTAGCCTTTTTTTCTTTTGCCAATCCTAATGCCTTATGAGTGCCTAAAGAACCAACCTTTAGGGTCTGAATAGGGTATTGGAGGTAGTCTATTGGACTTGCAGGAGAGGCGAAATGGATTATATAATCCAACTTCCCTTCCATATATATATAATTTGTTACATCATGTTTAATAAAATGGAATCTATCATCACGGATATGGGAGATATTAGAGATATCCCCTGTGATGAGGTTATCCATACAAAACACCACGTGTCCTTTTTTAAAGAGATAATCACATATATGGGAACCTATAAATCCTGCCCCTCCTATTATTAATGTTTTTATCATATTATTTTATCTTCTTCCAATACTGTAATATTCGAATCCCGTCTTCCTCATCTTCTCTGGGTCGTATATATTCCTCCCATCGAATATTACAGGTCTCTTCATCTCCTTTTTTATCTTCTCCATATTCAAGAGCTTAAACTCTCTCCATTCAGTAATAATAGCAATAGCATCAGCCTTATAGGCCGCACTGTAAGAGTTCTTGGCATATTCTATATTTGGTATGATCTTCTTGGCATTCTCTATAGCTACAGGGTCGTATGCCTTTATCTTGGCCCCCTCTGATAACATCATCTTAATGATCTCAATAGACTTAGCATCCCTCATATCATCAGTATCTGGTTTAAAGGATAAACCTAGTATCCCTATTGTTTTCCCTTTGAATCCTCCTATCTTTTCTCTTATTATATTCATAAAATGGGTGGCTCTATTATTATCAATCTCAATTACAGAGTTCAGTAAATTAAAATCATGTCCAAACTTCTTTGCTGTATGGAGGAACGACTTGATATCCTTGGGGAAACAGGAGCCACCAAACCCGAGTCCTGCATTAAGGAATGAGCTCCCTATCCTTGAATCGTAACCTATCCCTTTGGTAACATCAGATATATTGGCACCAGTAGATTCGCATATATTAGCTATTTTATTGATAAAAGATATCTTCATTGCAAGGAATGTATTTGATGCATACTTTATCATCTCTGCACTATATATATCTGTAATTAACATGGGTCTCCCTAATGTGGCATAAAGCTCTAACAGCTTCATGGCAACCTCTTTTGTTGGGGCACCAATCACAATCCTCTCAGGGGCAAGGGTATCCTGAATCGCTGATCCCTCCCTTAAAAATTCAGGATTAGAGACCACATCAAAATTGATATCTTTCTCTTTGTTTTTCTCTATTATCTCCCTTACAAAATCCCCTGTACCTATAGGGACAGTACTTTTATTTACTATAATCTTATATTCATTAAGTGCCTTACCAATCCCCTTTGCAGCCTCCTCTATGTAAGAGATATCAGTCTCGCCATTATTCTTGGCCGGTGTCCCTACACAGATGAAGATAATCTCTGATATCCTTACCCCCTTATTAATATCTGTTGTAAATGTTAGCCTTCGGTCTTCAACATTATTTTGTACTATCTCCTTTAAACCAGGTTCATAAATAGGCATGATACCTTTATTCAGTAATTCTATCTTCTCCTTGTCATTATCAACGCAGATAACATCATTCCCTAGATCGGCAAATACTGCCCCTGTAACTAGACCGACATATCCTGTACCAATTACACAGATATTCATTTATACCCCCCCTAAACATAATTGATATTTTATCCTCTTTTAAATCCTTATCACCTTTTCCTTTCCTCCCTTTATACCCTTTGTTGCATTTCTGGTATCTATAACAAGTTGCGCCTTTTCTACAATCCATTCATAATCGTAGAGAGTATGATCAGTTGTGATAAGGATTAAATCCATTCCTCTTACTACCCCTTCTTCTATCTGGGTATTCTTTAGACCATTATAATCCGAGAGTATCGGCACATAGGGATCATTGTAGGATATTATAGCACCTTTCTGAATAAGTAGTCTGATTATGTCGAGTGCTGGAGATTCTCTGATATCCCCGATATCCTTTTTATAGGATACACCTAATACCAAGATATTTGATCCTTTCATACTCTTTCCTCGTTCGTTCAAGGCATCGCTGATTATTGAAACAACATGAAAGGGCATACTTGTATTGATCTCTCCAGCTAGTTCAATGAATCTTGCCTTATAGTTAAGGGTCTTTAATTTCCATGCCAGGTAGTATGGATCTATAGGGATACAGTGTCCACCGAGTCCTGGGCCTGGCAGAAATGGCATAAACCCAAATGGCTTTGTTGACGCCCCCTCAATAACCTCCCAAACATCGATCTCCAATCGGTTACACATAAGTGCTATCTCATTCACAAGGGCTATATTTACCGCACGGAAGGTATTTTCCAATAGCTTTATCATCTCTGCACTCTTTGCAGTTGATACAGGGATCACTGTATCTATTGCCTGAGAGTATAACACCTTTGCTACCTCTGTACATCTTTCAGTTATACCCCCAATTATCTTGGGGGTGTTTTTTATCCTGTAGATATTGTTCCCAGGGTCAATCCTCTCTGGTGAGAATGCCAGGAAGAAATCCTCCCCAACCTTTAAACCCTTTGCCTCCAATTCTGGTAGTATTATCTCCTCAGTGGTTCCAGGATATGTAGTACTTTCAAGGACTATCAACTCCTCTTTGTGCAGGTAATCAGCAATCTTCTTAGTAGCGTTAAGGATATAGGAGATATCAGGGTCCTTTGTCTTCCCCAAGGGGGTAGGGACACAGATGCTTACAGAGTCAGCATCTTTTATAGGTGAATAATCAACAGCCACATTCAGATTACCACTTGCTACAAGTTTCTTAATCCATTCTGAATCAACATCAGGGATGTAACTATTCCCATCCTGTATATCCTTTACCCTTTTTTCGTCTGTATCAATACCAATTACATGGAAACCTGCATTCCCAAATTCAATAGCTAATGGGAGTCCAACATATCCCAATCCTATTACCCCGACTGTAGCTTTCCTCTCCTTGAACCTTTTAATAAGCCTCTTCATCAACTAAATCTCCTCTAAAAATAGCCCTGCACCCTCACACAAAGGCACGGACAAACAAGTTTGTCCATGCCACCCACTCTACCATGTGAATGTGTCGGCTTCGTATTCCTCTTCCTCTGAACATCGCCCCTCACCCTATCACAAAACCACAAAGGCACGGACAAACAAGTTTGTCCATGCCACCCACTCTATATCAAGCGAACCTTTTCCCCACCTCAATCTTATATCCCCTGATATATTCTTCTGCCTTCATCCTTTTTTTAGCTTCTGGTTGGATCTCCTTGATAATAACCGATCCCTTTCCCGCTGTAACCTCTATCCCATAATTATCTATATCCATGATCTCTCCTACCTTCTCATTTTCCTTTCCTTCTTTTGGGACCACCTTCCATATCTTTAATATTGCCTCTCCATAGTATGTATATGCACCAGGCCATGGAATCACCCCTCGTACAAGATTATATATCTCACAGGCATCCTTGCCCCAGTCTATAAGCCCATCTTCCTTTTTCAATTTAGGGGCATAACTGGCATCTGCGTGATCTTGGGGTATTGGAGAGAGTGTACAAGATTCTATCATT
>JACRGM010000215.1 GCA_016212345.1 Nitrospinota bacterium | reverse complement strand
TAATGAGACGATTATCACTGAAATCTGTTGGTCTTTTTCCTCTATCTGTTGAGATAATTATCCATCTACCAATGATAGGATCTCTTCTCAGCTCAGGCATATATTTTTCCTCTGAAAATAAGGACAGGCACAATGGCCCGCCTCTACCCTAATATTTTCATCTAATTATAAACTATAATTATTATTATAATATATAAAATTATCTCATGCCATACCATTTTATACTATTTTTTTATATTCTTTAAATCATAGTGTTAATCCATAGTAGTTATAGGTTTTAAGATTAATACGCTTAAAGGTGGTAAAGTTAGTATAATAGAAAATGGCTTCCCATAGTGTGGGACAGGCTCTGGTTTGAACATTCCTGGATTTCCAATATTATTCCCTCCGTATATCTCTGCATTACTGTTTAATATCTCTTTGTAAATGGATGAGTTAGGTACTGCAAGGCGATAATTATAACGACATATTGGGGTAAAGTTGCATATAAATATTAACATATTCTTTTGATCTTTCCCTTTCCTTGCAAAGGCAAGGACACTATTATCACAATCGTGACAATCGATCCATTCAAAACCAGAATGATGAAAATCTATTTCATACAAAGAGGGCTCTGATTTATGGACTCGGTTTAGATCTTTTAGAAATGTCTGTAATTTCTGGTGTGGTTGATACTCCAAAAGGTGCCAGTCGAGACTATTTTTGTGATCCCATTCACGCCATTGGCCAAATTCTCCCCCCATAAAGAGTAGCTTTTTACCTGGATGACCATACATAAAACCATATAAAAGCCTTAGATTGGCAAATTTCTCCCATTCATTCCCTGGCATTTTGGCTAATAATGATCCTTTTTGGTGGACAACCTCATCGTGTGATAATGGGAGGACAAAATTTTCATTAAATGCATACAAGAGGGGGAAGGTAATGTCATTATGATGGTACCTTCGATATATAGAGTCCTTTGACATATATTCCAACACATCATGCATCCATCCCATATTCCATTTTAGACCAAAACCTAGGCCACCTAGATAAGTTGGTTTTGATACTAATGGCCACGCTGTTGATTCCTCTGCAATGGTTAAGATCCCTGGAAAGTATTTATAGATCAGTATATTAAATCTTCTTAAAAGGTTTATTGCCTCAAGATTCTCCCTCCCCCCATATTCATTGGCAACCCATTCCCCATCCTTTCTGGAGTAATTCAGATATAGCATGGAGGCAACAGCATCCACCCTTAGACCATCTATATGATATTTTTTTAGCCAGAACAATCCATTTGCAATCAAGAAATTACCGACCTCTTTTCTGGCATAATTAAAGACAAGTGTGCCCCAATCCTTATGTTCCCTCTTCTTCTGATCACCATATTCATAAAGGCTTGTTCCATCAAACCATGATAATCCATGTGCATCCTTTGGAAAGTGTGCAGGAACCCAGTCAAGAATAACACCTATGTTATTCTGATGACACTGATCAACGAAATACATGAAATCCTCAGGTGTTCCATAACGACTTGTTGGTGAATAATATCCTGTTACCTGGTATCCCCATGAATCGTCAAGGGGATGCTCCACAATAGGGAGTAATTCAATATGGGTGAATCCCATCTCTTTTACATATTTAATAAGGTCTAAGGCCATTTCCCTATATGTTAATCCCCTATTTCCTTCTTCAGGTACCCTTTTCCATGAATTCAGATGTACCTCATATATAGATATGGGGAGTTCTAATGGATTTTTGTTCTCCCTTTCTTGCATCCAGAGGGCATCACCCCACTTATATTTATATTTATCAATATTGTAAACTAGAGAGGCAGTCTTTGGCCGTATCTCACTATAGTAGGCGTAAGGGTCTGATTTTATATAAATATGATTATTCTTTGCCTTAATTTCATATTTATATATATCTCCTTCTTTTAGTTCAGGGATAAATATCTCCCATACCCCTGACCCACCTAATAGTCGCATAGGATGTCTTCTGCCATCCCAATTATTAAAATCTCCGACAACACTAACCCTTTTTGCATTTGGGGCCCATATAGCAAAATATACCCCCTCTATCCCATCTATTGTCATAATATGGGCACCAAGTTTGTCATAGATATTGTGGTGATTTCCTTCAGCAAATAGATGAAGGTCATAATCAGTCAATATCGGTTTAAAACTAAAGGGATCATACATAACCTGAACATTCTTCTTGTTAAAGGTGACCCTAAATTTATACATGAAAATCTCTTCTCGTCCCAAGAATATCGCCTCAAAAATACCATTATGGTCAATCCCTTGCATAGGATACCCCTTAACCTTAGAAGAAATGGGAACATGCAGTTGGGGACCAATCCGCGGTTTGCCTCCATTAGATCTCTTTTTTATCTCTATAATCTCTACCTTTTTTGCCTCAGGTTGAAAGGTTCTTATTACAATACCCTTTTTTTCTTTTATACTTACCTTATGAGCCCCTAATACCTCAAAGGGATTGTGATGCTCTGAATTCCTTATCTTATTAATATCTGTCTTTGATATAGTTGGTTCCATTATTTGTGAAGATCTATGTGCCATATTAAAAGTTATATCTCCTTTATCTCTAGTTTAATACTAATCTCCTTCATCCCTTCCCTCTTAAGCCCTATCTTCCAATGGGAAAGTATGACCGAGCCCTGATATGTTCTTTGAAATCCACTCTCTGATTGTGAGAGGGTCTCTACAGGGAAATACCATATTGCTGTAGGTTCTTCAAAGGATAAAGATATCTGGAATTTATTATATTCGTCCTTCATCCCAAACTCTTTTAATTCAATTGCCTCACCACTCTTGTTCAATCTCTCTTCCTTTAATTCAATCCCAGGGATGAAATAGTATCTCTGAGAATCGTCTCCAGAGAGTAAGGTAAGGTTAAATTCGACCCCAAACCATAATTGTAGTTCCTCGGGGGATCTGTTTTTTATTCGGTAAATAGAGTTTATAATAGCACCCTTCTGTGGGAATGAGAAGCCTTTACTAACCTCTATCTCCCTATAGACCCCATTCTCATGTATCTGTCCAAGACGTCTTAATATTACCCTTATCTCTCTACCATCTCCCTTGATAGTCTCATCTTCAACTATCTCATAACGATTCCTTATGAAGTCTCCCTTCTCAGGATAAGAGCAGATCATGAAATCTTGTAATGTTGTGCCCTCTCCAAGGAAATGATCCAAAAATGATCGGCGTAGATACCAATCATAAGACAACATATCCTCCATCCCCTTCTCTTTTTTCTTAATAATATCATGGATAGATGGGGGTTGGGATATGGTCTCATTGGTGTGAGTATCTCCATTAGGTAGTTTTATCTTACGATGATATGGCTCCTCCCTCCGTGTTAATGTATTTGATAGGTTAAAGCATTTAGGTCTATAATCTATCTCAAAAAACGATCCCCCATAATCTGGATCAATATAGGCATTTATCTCACCTCCACTGATTAGTATCTCATTATGATTATCAGCGTCAATATCTATCTTTTCCATCATTATCCAATCCTTATCTTTGCAGTATCTCTTATCAATAAGATTTTCTGCCTTGATCAGGTGTTTATACACTGCATGACGGAGGTGGTTCAGATATATTCCTCCAAAGAGACCATGCCAGTAGGCGCAGTTGCACTGTCCCTTGTATAGCTCCACAAGGAGGGGATCAGGTTTATAATATTCAGTTCGATCCTCGTTATTAGTTACTCTTGGAAAGAGATTAGGGAGATTCCTTGCCTTTTTACTTACATAAAGCATCTTTTTGTGCATCTGATTACTTTCAGGATACTTTGATAGAAAGTTATCCCAGAGTCCTCCTCTAATAAAGGGTTTTAATCTCTCCCTCATCCCCTTATTCTCAAGCTCTTTAAGTGCCTCCTCATACCTCACCCCAACATGAGCAGGCAACGCCCATTCCATCATCTCTTCGTATGATGCCATAGGGAGATAAATCCTCCCCGATGGGGGGTATTTCTCTAAATATTCACTGAAGGTCAACATCTCGATCCAATATAGATTCTCCTTTATGGTCCTAAAAAAATCCTCCAGCCATCCCTCTTCATAGACCCATTTGTATGTACCTGGCCATATTCCAAATTTCTCTCCATCATCCGCATATGTAATACCGTCAAAATTATAATCTGCTACACTTTTTTTAATATATTCTATTGTCTCCTGAGGGTGTTTAAATGGTATAGAATATCTAAGAAATTTATCTATGGGAAAGATTGCTATAGGATACCCTTCCTTCTCTGTTATGTAATATCCAAACATATCCTTATGATTCAATCCTGCATAGAAGAAGTGGGTATCATCAAGTACTGTATATTTCATACCTGAGAGGTTAATAATCCTTGATAGATCTGGGGTCCATACCCTCTCTGCCAGCCAGATCCCTTTTGGATCATAGTTGAATCTCTCCCTTATGAAACCTGTCATCATCCTTATCTGACCAATAGAATCCTCTTCAGGGAGTATAGAAAGTAGAGGTTCATAGAAACCACCGCTTAATATCTCCACCTGCCCCCTTTCAACCATTCTCCTTATTTTATCGAAATACCCTACATCCTCCTTCTCGATCCATTCCATGAGAGGTCCTGAATAGTGGAGGGATATCCGTATCTCTGGATACCTCTCAAGGATATTTATAAATGGTAGATAACCGTTATTAAAGGTCTCTTTGAATATATGATCGAAGTTTCCCACGGGCTGGTGGTTATGGATTCCAAACATAAATACTCTCTTTTTCATAAATTACACACCCCACATAGTACCCTCAAACTCCTCATCAGGCACAGTAAAGGATATGTAATCATGCCTAGGGTATCTATCAATCTCTTGTCCCCCCCTTTTAAGTTCAATTCCAAAACTCATCTCTTCACCCTTTTTCAATTCTAGCTCATTAAAAGGGATAGAAAATTCTATTATATTATTTATCTCTATAGTATTAAACTCCTTAATCTTTCTGTACTCTGTACTGTTGTCATCCCTCTTATAAAGTATGAAGACCCTCTTTTCATCCTCTCTGAAGAGGTATGAGAAAACTATCTTATACTCTTTTTTATTTTTATTCAAGTTTTTATTCAAGATATGGAATATCACCTCTACCCCTTTAATATCTATCTCCTCTCTTCTCTCTGATGGGTCAAGTCTAATGAATATATTCTTCAGATCAAATCCATAGTATATTGAAGATATATACCCTCTCCCTTTCCCTCTCCCGTCATACATAGAGGTACCTACTATCTTTACCTCATAATAGCCTGCCCCAAGCCACTCAAAATAGTTAGTATTTATCCCATCTATCTGGGGAGATATAAAACCTGTTGGTTTACTATATGTATGGGCCTCTTCACTTGCGATGATCGGGATATTGAGATAGATAGGGAGATCAACATTCATGATATTATAGACCTCCTTTAAATGGCTCCTGAAGAGATAATCGAAGTCAACATCATTTTCACTAGAAAACTCATTCCCGTACCACCAGAACCAATCACTCCCCTCAGCAATATATATATTCTTCCATGCTGATCTTATCTTATCCTCTGATATCCCTTTATTCTTTTTTATATATTCTGATAAAAAATCTCTAGCCCATTTGAGATAATTCCACCCCTTATTATCCTCATCATCGCCGATCCATATCTTGAAGTTGTGATCTATCCATGAACCAGAATATAGATTCTCTATGACCCTTTCAGGGGGGAAGGTTTCTATATGTTCACTAATCGTAACCGTTTTATATTGCTTATCCTCTGATAGCCTCTGATAAAGAAGGGTAAGGAATAATTCCCCCCCTTTAGGATAATTCTCCCATGGGTTTTCTCCATCAAGGATGATAGATACTAATGGGACCTTCTTGATACTAGATAACCCTTTATGTATCCCATTTAGACGGTTTATAAAATCCGTCAGGGCTTCCTCTGGGCTCTTCTTCCAGTATGTAAAACCTATCAGATCAGATATCCGTTTATCTCGGAAGATAATATTTATCTCACTCTCTCCCTTCCTGACTGTATAGGGTTGGTAAAGAATTTTTTCCCTTGAACTACCTGGGAGGGAATTCATAAGTATCTCTTCATCAGTGGCGATCCATTTTATTCCATATCTCTTTAGGATTGGTATCAATTCAGGCGAGACCGAACCCTCTGATGGCCACAGTCCAGCAGGTTTTTTACCAAATATCTCTTTATGGAGCTCAATAGCTCTATTTATCTGGACATCAGCATCCTCACTATGATGGAATCTCTCAGGTAGAATCGCCTCTGGCATAGATCGCTTCGCACAATCTGAATCACAAAGAAGGGGTAATATGGGATGATAAAAGGGACTGGTAGTAAGTTCTATCTGTCCCTTCTCTTCGAACCATTTATATAGAGGTATTATCTCCTTTATTATCTCCATCTGCATAGATATAACATATCTCTTCTCCTCTTCTGTAAAGAGTTTCCCCTTCTTTATTAGTTCCTTCAACCCCTCCTTTTTCTTAATTGCCCTGTAACCGAACCATGTAAGATTAAACCATACTTGAAGATCGAGATACTCCTGGGTGGAGAAGATATTGATAAGATAATTTAATTCATCATCTTTAGGAGGGGGCAGCCCCCTTTTTCTAAGGAGGCCCCAGTATCTCTCATATGGCCGGATCATGGTATCCCTGTTTGCCATAAAGAACTTGGTTAATATAAATCCCTTTTCATTGGGAGATAGTTCTCCTGCAGGCTTAAGGGTATAGTCGAGAAAGATATCAGATGCCTTACCTTCTGCATACTCCTTTAACTGAACAAGGAGTGATGGGACAAGATTGAAGGTCTGACGGATATTTGGGAAGTCCTCAAGGATGGACACCATATCGAAGTATCCTTTAATACCGTTCATACGGACCCATGGCAGTATATATCTCTCTGTTATTGGATCCTTATATGATGGTTGATGCATATGCCAGTAAAATGTAATATTGAGGGTACTCATTCCAGCACCATATTTTTATGGATAACCACTATACCAGATTTTGTTACATAGAATCTCTCACTATCCTTGTTTAAGTCGTATCCTATCTCCATTCTAGGTGGTATATTCACAAATTTATCTATAATAGCCCTTTTTATCTTGGCATATCTCCCTACATTTACACCTTCGAAGAGGATTGATTCAGTAACATGAGAATAGCT
>JACRGM010000030.1 GCA_016212345.1 Nitrospinota bacterium | reverse complement strand
GTCGAGATTAATATCAATATCTTTTTCATAATCAACTACCTCCTCCATAGATAGACTGATCTTCCATCAGTCATTAATTATTGATCGTCTTTAAAATGGATCTCTTCTTTCTTTCCCCCCCTTTTTTAAATATCTCTATAAGCTATCACCTCCCTATATCAGGATTTTTTACATGGTAGAAAAAAACTAAAATTAAGCCATTTTTATCATACAGAGATATCTATGTCAACTAAAATTTCACCCTGATCTTATAATCCTTATCCTCAATAATCCTTCCGATCTCACTTATCACAGGTACCCCCTTTGCCTGCAAAGCGGTTTTTAGTCTTTCCGCCTTGACCTCCTCTACTGATATCAATAATCCCCCAGATGTCTGCGGGTCTGAAAGGATCAGTTTCTCCTCTTCTGAGATATTGGCCTCCCACTCCACCTTATCCTGAAGAAACTCTAGGGTCGTCTTATTAAGAGCAGGTAGGACACCCTTTTTTATAAATCCCATTGTCTCTGGAATAATAGGGATATCCTCCATCCGTATCTCTGCCCCAACCTTGCTGGCCTCTGTCATCTCATGGAGGTGACCTAATAGACCAAAACCTGTGATGTCAGTACAAGAATTTATACCCACCTCTATCATGGCCTCTGCTGCATATTTATTTAAGGTGGTCATTATCTTGATAACATTATCTATTGTCTCCTGACGGGCTATCCCCTCCTTGATAGCAGTGTTAATTATCCCGATCCCCAAGGGTTTTGTCAGGACCAATACATCTCCTACCCTGGCCGAGGCATTTGTAATTATCTCTGAGGGTCTTGCAATGGCTGTAACCACCATCCCATATTTTGGCTCTTTATCATCAATAGTATGACCACCGATTACTGATATACCGGCCTCCCTTGCCTTATTCGCCCCCCCTTGAAGGATCTCAGAGAGGATCTCCATAGGGAGTGAGGCTGGAAAACCTACAATATTCAGGGCAAATAGTGGTTTGCAGCCCATAGCATAGATGTCACTTAATGAGTTAGCAGCAGCTATCTCTCCAAAATGGTATGGATCATCCACTGTTGGGGTGAAAAAATCTACAGTCTGGACTATGGCAAGATCATCCTTGATCTTATATGCAGCAGCATCATCCGCGGTATTTGGTCCTACCAACAGGTTAGGGTCATCTGGCTGTGGTAACTGACTCAGAACCTGAGCCAGGTCCTTTGGACTAATCTTACATGCTCAACCAGCGCCATGGGTTAAGGCGGTAAGTCGTATCTTTTCTTCCTTCACCCTGATTCCTCCTTCCTCTGAAAATAGCCTTTCACCCTACCATAAATGCACGGACAAACAAGTTTGTCCATGCCACCCCCTCCTAACTCCCAACTCCCAACTCCCTCCCCATCTCTCTTGTATAATCTAACCTTTTCCCCTCTAATATCCCTTTTATGATCCTCTTTAAGCCTGGAAAGGCGTAATAATGGAAATATTTATAACTTAATGATTCTTCATATTGGACGGTCCCATTCAGGGGATTATAATTCCCTTCCAGAACACAGGCTAACTGATCCTCGTCACTCCATTCTCTTCCAATAATAGATACAACCTCTTTATCATCTCTTATATATCTTAGAGGTAAGACAAGCTCTATACCAAACTCTTTTAACATGGAGAGAGATGCATCAATAGCAATGGGGGTCTGATTTATCTTTCTCTCCCCATGATGACTCTCCCGTTCCCCTGCTATAATAAGGCTTACATTCAGTCTTTTTGCAAGGGGGATAACCATACTGTGGATATATAGATGACAAGCAATACAGGGAGAAGAGAAACCAAATCTTTCTGAAAGCACCTTTAGGTATCGCCCATTCACAGCATGCCAGAGTTTAGGTGATCCCAAGCAGGCTATATTATGTACCTCCTTCTTATACCTCTTTTTTATCTCCTTTCTTATATATTTTACTGTCTCTGAGACAATACCCCAGTCTCCATACAGGGTACCCGTGTAGATTACCACAGGGAGAATAGAATGAATATCCTCTCTCTCTGATGTCTTTATAATAGCAGCAACACTGTCCTTCCCAGCAATTTCGCCAATTGTAAGGCCTGGGGAGGCCTTAAGTACCTCGATCTCAGACAGGGATAGGATATCCTCAAAGGAGACGATTAATTCCCTCTTCTTATAAAAGATATCCTCTCCATATTCATCATCCAACATATCTGAATCTTTCATAAGTTATTTTTATTATATTTTCTGAAATAAGTCAAATATACAATTCAAATGACATGAATGATGAGGATTACTTTTATTAATGATAAGAATTACTTTTATTAATGATAGTAGGAAAGAGATTCTTTTGCAGGTAAGGATATGAGGTTATTATCGTCTATGGTAGTTTACATAGGTGGCACAGACAAATCTATTTGTAAATCTGTTTGTCTGTGCCCCTTTGGTTGCTTCATCTTAAAACCAATACCGAAGTCCTACCAATAATTGTACATTACTGACTTGAAATCCGCTAAGATCGTTAGTTGCAGATATTATCGGTTCTCCTCTTCCTGATTCCTCCCAATCTACCTCTGTTAGTAAGAATCTAACATCCATGGAAAAGGCAATATCTTTTGTGAAGAAATAATCTGTTCCAGCCCCTATTTCGTATATAAGAGAATTGTCAACATCTATTTTCCTCGTATGGGATTGACCGGGTGCCTTATCAAATTCAGCAAAGTTCATCCCCAGCCCAATGTCCGCATGAGCGCTGAATCCGATACCCTGTGGTGGGACCCCTTGAAACTTAAATAAGAACATTACTGGGATCATCTTCAATGTCCCTTTATGTTCCCCTTCTACTTTTAAATCCATAGAAAAATTCTCAATACATGCCTCCACCCCAAAACCTAGTTTATCCGCAATATACGGGTTTTCTTCTTCCGTGTCCAAGTCTGGAATATAAAGATACATTATATTGGCACCATAAACCCCACCACTTTCAAAATGTGTTGTAGGTAGCCCCTTTACACCATCCTCATTAAGACCCCATGCCCAACCACCTAGAGCCCCAACAGCTAATTTCTGTTCAGCAAATGCAGATTGAGTCCCTAATCCCAAAACCAAGACGATTGCAATAACCCCTAATAACCTTAATAGGTGATTCATTTTGTCTCCTCCTTTCTTCTCCTCTTTTGTTTGTCCCTATTTTAGGGGATAGGAACTTAATCCTAAATCCCTACTCCCCCATACCCCCCTTGGTTGATATTAAAATATATTATATCAGGTATTAAATGCTTTGTCAATAGAAAAAAAGAATATTTGGTATAAGTAGAACAATCTGATAATCTAAAGGTTTATGGGTAATCTATTATCTGAAGATCTATACCTTATTTTAAAAAAGATTATATTATCTTTTATCTTTAACCTCCTCTTCCTTTACCCCATTTCCTCTGCTGACGAGGTAAAGACAAAAGAAGAAGAGGCCCCAGTAAGTGTAGTTACAGATCATCTTGAACAGGAGAAAG
This sequence comes from Nitrospinota bacterium, assembly GCA_016212345.1. Lineage (GTDB taxonomy): Bacteria > Nitrospinota > Nitrospinia > SZUA-224 > SZUA-224 > SZUA-224. Next base: position 2,460 of record JACRGM010000030.1, on the reverse strand, counting down.
ACCATATTGTTGGAACAGGGGATGTGGATGTCAGATACAGAGATCTTCGTATATTGGGGGATAGAATAGAACTAAATAGAGAGACAGGGTATGGTCTTGCTATAGGAAATGTCATTATGGAGGATAAGGATAGTAGGATCGAGTGTAGTGAGGCAGAATTTAATATTAACACCAAATTAGGGACTATGTATGATGCACATGGTTATCTTGCCTCTGACTATTATTTTTCAGGGAGAAAGATTGAGAGGGTAGCAAGGGATAGATACAGGGTCTTCTCAGGGGGATTTACTACCTGTTCTTGTAGTGATGACTCTACGCCTGCATGGAGATTCAGGGCAAAAGAGGGGGATATAAAGATTGAGGGTTATGCCAAGTTGCAACATCCAACTTTCTTTATTAAGGATATCCCTCTCCTCTACCTACCCTATATGATTGTACCAGTAAAGACAGAGAGGACAACAGGATTCCTTATCCCCTCATTAGGGAGAAGCAGTAAGGATGGTTTCTTTATAAATAACAGCTTCTTTTGGGCAATAAACCAGTGGTCAGATGCCACATTCTACCTCGATTATCTTGAAAAAAAGGGGGACCGGCCAGGCATTGAGTACCGCTATATCCCGAACCAAAAGACAGAAGGTCAGTTCAACGGTACATATCTTAAGGAGAAGGATACAGAGAGGGAGTTTTGGAAGGTAAGGTTTAATCATAGTCAGGAGTTTATATATAAGGTAAAGGGATTGGCAAGACTTGACCTCTTAAGTGATTACAACCCTGATAAGGAATTTTCCGATATTATAGAGGAGAGGGTCAGGAGGGAGACAGATTCCTATATCTCACTTATAAAGAACTGGGAGAACCGTTCTTTAGAGCTTCTTACAAGATACCGTGAGGGACTAGAAGAGGGACCTGAGGAAGGATTTGGTCAAATACCGCAGTTGACCTTTAAGAATCAAGTTGAGAGGATATATAATACACCTTTCTTTTTTAATATGGAGTCTTCGTATGCAGGTCTTTATAAAAAAATCAAAGAGAGTGACACAAAAGAGACCGCTTATGTATCTCGTCTTGATATCCATCCCCAACTATCCTTCCCCTTTACAAGGGTTTCGTGGCTAATGTTTACCCCTACTATTGGGATACGAGAGACATATTACGATCTAGGGGAGAGGGATGGGGAAGAGACAGATGGATTCACCAGGGAGATATATGATATTAATCTACTATTGGAAGGGCCTAACTTCTCAAGGGTATTTCATACAAAGAGTGAGTATATCCCAAAGATAAAACACCTTATAGAGCCAAGGATAATATACGATTACATCCCAGAGATGGATGAAGATGATAGGAGAAAGATAATAGGGTTTGATGGGGTGGATAATATCCCTCCCTTAAGCCGTGTGACCTACTCCCTTACCAATAGGGTGCTGAAAAAGGTGATGCAGGAGGAGTCGGTTTTTAAGACAGAGGAGGCGCTAAGGTTAGAGGTAAGCCAGAGTTATGATCTCATGGAATCAACAAGGTCTCTTATACCAGAGCGTCGCCGTAGCCCCCTATCTGAGATAAGGTTTGATCTAGATACCCGTATCATTGATCCCCTGATGATAAACATGGATAGTACCTATGATATATACGATGACATAGTAAGTACAGTCAATATGGAATTAGGTATAAAAAAGGAGAGGATAGGGCATATCTATCTTGAGAGGAGGTATAAAAGATCGACCTCCACATTCCTCTGTGGCTCACTCGGCTTGATCCTTCCTCTAGGGTTGGGATTTCAGTACACTCTAAGGTATGATGAATTGAAAGGAGAGGTTATAGAGAGCGATTATAGTCTAGAATACCCTTCTCAGTGTTGGGGGCTCTCCTTTGATCTTATTAACAGAAAGATATTTATCAATGAAAAACCACAGGATGAGACAAAATTCCTTTTCCTCCTGACCTTAAAGGGGGTCGGATATATAGGGGACAAGAGAGATGGGGGGAAGGTGCATAGGGGATTTTAGGGACGAATCTTTACTCTTACTTGTGTTTACACCTCTCTACAGCTATCTTTTCCTCTGTTACTCGGCAGACCATCTTCATCATAATTGGAGGGCCTATAGCCATCACTACAGCATCAATCTCTATCTCAAATTCTGACCCCTTAGGCACTACGCAGAAATAACTTGCACATCTGGCTTGTCTTTTGTTCCGTCTTCAGCGTTGCACCAAAGGTTACATATTAATAATATGCGCCCTTTGGTGCGCCTTGAAGACGAACCAAAATTCTACGCCATATGTACAACTTATTTCTGCGCAGTGCCTTAATCGGGACAGGTCGTCTTCGTCCTGATTCATCAGGTTCTCCAAGTTCCATCTTTATACATTCTATTCCCCTTACCCATCCATCCTTATTACCGAGAATCCGTATTGGGTTGGTGAGCATCCGGAACTGTATCCCTTCCTCCTCGGCATGCT
>JACRGM010000211.1 GCA_016212345.1 Nitrospinota bacterium | reverse complement strand
TGATAGAGGCTATTTTCAGAAGACCTGTAAGTATAAAAAGGAGGGATTTTGCATTTAAAATCGGTCTCTTTTTATTGATTGCCTTGATGTTGTTTGCTACATATAATGATATAATCAGGCTATTGAAATAGCATCATCTATTTTCTACAAATATGATCTATAATAGAATCATATATAAACTATTTGTATTGATCTTAATCCTCTCCTTCTTATTAGGTTGTGCAATAGGTGATTTATCTTCTCGAACAAGGGGAAAGGGTGTATATCATACAGTGGAGAGGGGACAAACAGTATGGAGAATTGCAAAAACATATGGGGTTGATATAAGACCACTTATAAGGGTCAACCACCTTTCAGATACTAAAGATCTTAAGGTAGGACAGAGATTATTCATCCCAGGTGCAAAGAGGGTTCAAGTAGTAGATGATATATCTTCCCAAAGAGGGGGAGGGGGTGTATATCATACAGTGGAGAAGGGACAAACAATATGGAGAATTGCAAAAACATATGAGGTTGATATAAGACCACTTATAAGGGTCAACCACCTTTCAGATACCAAAGATCTTAAGGTAGGACAGAGATTATTCATCCCAGGTGCAGAGAGGGTCTTGGATGTAAGTCTTTATATACCCCCACATAGAAAAGGGTTATCGGTAATAGAAGATGAAGAAAAGAGATCATATCATGTTAAAGATGTTCTTTTTAGATGGCCTGTAAAAGGGAAAATAACATCTTTATTTGGTATCGGGGAAAAGAGAAGGCATGAGGGTATTGATATCTCTGCACCAAAAGGTACTCCTATTAGCGCTGCAGCTGATGGGAAGGTGATCTTTAGTGGTCGTGGGCCTACTGGGTATGGAAGGATAGTTATTATTAAACATCCTAAGGACTTTTTCACTGTCTATGCTCATAATCGCAAGAATCTAGTTTCTATGGATCAATATGTAAAGGCAGGAGAAAAGATAGCTGAGGTCGGGGATAGTGGAAGAACAACAGGATCACATCTCCACTTTGAGATAAGGTTTAAAAAGAGTTCTGTAGATCCAATGCCTTATTTATCCCTATAGATTTTCAGAATGAGGAGGGTCATTATGATAGAAGGGTTAAAGGAAAAGATTCGCAATATCCCCAATTTCCCCCAAAAGGGGATATTGTTTAAGGATATTACTACATTACTTAGTGATAGAAAGGCATACAATAAGGCTATCGATATCCTAAAAGACCGATATATAGATATGCATATTGATCTAGTGGTCTGTATAGAGGCAAGGGGATTTGTCATAGGAGGTGCCCTGGCATATGGGCTAAATAGTGGGGTTACATTAATCAGAAAACCGGGTAAACTTCCATATACAACATATAAGGATAGCTATGAGCTAGAATACGGAAGGAATGAGATAGAGATTCATACAGATGCCATCAAGCCAGGTCAAAGGGTACTCATAGTTGATGATCTATTAGCTACTGGAGGTACTGTAGGGGCAGCAATTGAACTGGTAAAAAGACTGGATGGTGAGATAGTTGAACTGGCCTTCCTGATTGAACTGACATTCTTGAATGGAAGGGAGAGACTCAAGGATTATAATATCTATTCATTGATACAATTTGGAAAGGAGGAATAGGAAAAGTAGAGAGGAGTCATTAGGTTTAGTCCACCATCCTTGATATCGGGATAATATCTATACCCTCTTTCCTTAACTCTGGTATCATCTCCCTAAGTGCGGCAGCAGTCACTTTGTGTGGATGACCAATACCAATGGCACTCCCATCCCTTTTTGCTATCTCTCCAAGCCTCATTATCTGCCTCTTTATATAATCGATCTCCTGTATATTGTCAAGGAATAATTTACGTTGAGCGCTCTTTATTCCCATATCCCTTGCCACCTTGAATGCTACAGTGTTTGATGATGTAATGCTATCAAGAAAAAAGAGATCTCTCTTCTGGAGCATTTTAAGAATAATCCTCATTATATTCTTATCCTCTGTAACTTTTGATCCCATATGGTTATTTATACCAATGATATAAGGAACAGAGTTAATGTCCTTTGTCAGCTCATATTCCAAATCCTCTACTCTCATATTACTCATTATAGCCCCTATTCCTGGATCTGTGTGAGGATAACCATGTGGTTCCATAGGTAGATGTAAGAGGATATCCCGATCAAATCTATTTATCTCCTCAGCTATGGTCTCAGAGAGTGGAAGATGAGGAAGGATTGAGAATGAGATAGGGGCATCGATCTTTAGAAACTCCTCTGCTCTATTCCTCTCCCACCCTATATCATCTATAAGTATAGCCACACTATTTTTGGTCGTATATCTTTTAACCCTTGGGATATGATTATAATCCCTATAACTTTTTTCTACCTTTTTTTGTATATAGCTATTCCCTTCTCTCTGAAGATATCTTACTATAGGAATACTAATGGAGATAAAAACAATAAGGGAGATAATAATCCCCCAGAGTTTATATATGCCACCACGATGTGAGGAATATTTCTTTTTTTTGGACATTGTTCAGTCACGCCATCAACCTTTAGGAATCCTTCTCTTTTAAAGCAACCCCCAACCCCCAACTCCCAACCCCCAACCACATTAGGAATTCTTCTCTTTCAAAGACCTCATATTCTCCTGAAATATCTTTACTCCTTTCAATATACTTACGGCCCTTTCGAGTTGGTTATCTCCTTTTATGCCCAAAGAATCCCTCTCTTCTGGGCTTTCATCATCTTCTATCTTTTGATCTCCGCTATCTATTTTTATATCTTCCTCCTCCTTCCCTTTGAGATGACGCTTAAGATCCTTTTCCCTTATTATATTGATCTTTGTTTTGGAGAGAGGATCCTCTTTAATCATTGGTTCATTCTCTACTATTATATCTGGTATAATCCCCTTTTCTTGTATTATACGACCTTTCGGTGTATAGTATCTTGCTGTAGTTAATCTTAATGCAGAGCCATCACTCAAAGGAATAACTACCTGAACCGATCCTTTTCCGAATGTCTGTGTCCCTAATATCAATGCCCTTTTGTGATCCTGAAGTGCCCCGGCTACAATCTCTGATGCACTAGCACTCCCCGCATTAGTCAAGACAATTAAAGGAAGATCGTTCTTCTCTTCTTTAGTTACAAATTCCATATTTTGCTCTTCTGTACGCCCCTTTGTATAGACAATTAACTTCCCCTTATCTAAGAATTTACCAGATACTGATACTGCCTGGTCCAGGAGCCCCCCTGGATTGGATCTCAAGTCGAGAATAAGACCAGTAACCCCTTTCTCCTTCAAATCCCATAGAGCCTTATCCAGGTCCTGATCTGTCGTCTTTTTAAAACTACTGATTCTTATATACCCTAAATCATCGATTGTCTTGTATTTCACACTCTTGATCTTTATAATCTCCCTAGCTATGGTATAATCCTGTAGACTCTCAAGGCCATCACGCATTATTGTGATCACCACAGAGGTCCCTGTGGGACCCCTCATTTTCTTTACAGCCTCCATAAGGGTCATATCTCTCGTAGGTTCTCCATTCACTTTTATTATGCGGTCTCCTGCCTTGATTCCAGCCTTAAAGGCAGGTGTATCTTCAATAGGAGATATGACTGTAAGGATATCATCTTTTATTGTTATCTCAATACCAAGACCACCAAACTCTCCTTCTGTATCTATCTGTATCTCCCTATAATAGTCAGGTGGTAGAAATGATGAATGCGGATCTAGGGTTCTAAACATCCCATTTATAGCCCCACTGATAAGCTCCTCTGGCTTAACCTCTTCGACATAGAGGTTCTCGATCTTTTCCAGTACCTCTGCAAAGACGCTTAACTTTTCATAAGTCTCCCCTCTGGCCATAACCCTGTTTGTCTTGCCACTTCCTAATAAGATCAACAACAGGATTATAGAGAGTAATAACAATTGGACTTTATTATTTTTTAAGATCTTGTACATATTTACCTCCCTTATTCATTGTTAATTCTTAGTTTGAAGCCATTCCATTGGATCCTCTGGTTTGCCTTTATAACGGATCTCAAAATATAGGGATGGGCCCTGTAGTGAACCACTCTCCCCCACCTTCGCAATAACCTGATCCCTTTTGACCTTATCAGAGACCTTTACCAATGTTTCATCTATATGGGCATATATAGAATAATAGCTATCTCCATGATCGATTATTATAGATCTCCCATATCCCTTAAGCCAATCAGAGAAAAGGACCTCTCCATCATGGACCGCTTTTATATCACTTCTTATAGGGGCCTTAATATCCATACCATTATGAAAGATATAAGTATTAAATTCCTCTTTCTTAATCTTTCCATAAGGTAATATGACCTCTCCATTCACAGGCCAGATGAGATTCCCTTTCCTCTCTGAAAATCTTGATTTTCCCTCCTCCCCCTCCTCCTTGTGCTTTTTTTTAAATGTTGTAATAAAGGATAATAGCTCTTGAGAGGCATCTTTCAGCTCCTGTTGGGTCTTTAGATAGACATTCTTTTTATACCTAATTTCTCTTAGTAATTCTTCCTTTTTCTTTTTCTCTAAGCCAATCTCTTCTTTTTTCTCTAGGGCATTTTCCATTAAAAGGGCTATAGTATCTCTTTTTTGGGATAACTCTTCTTTAACCTGTCCAAGTTCTAAAAGATCCTGTTTGAAACTGGCAATAAGGTCTGCATCATACATAGCTATTATCTTCATAAATCTGAATCGCTGGAGAAGTTCGGTAAAATTCGGTGCAGAGAAGATAACATTTAAATAAGAGCCTCCCCCCTCTTTATAGAGGGCCCTAAGCCTTCTCCCAAGCAATAGTTTTTTTCTCTGAAGAAGTTCATCGGTATCTTTAAATCTATCTTCTATCTCTTTAATCCTCTCCTTCATTACCCCTGCCTCCCATTCATATATCTTAAATTCCTTCTCTTTGATATGGAGGTGGTCATTAATATTATCAAGATTGATAAGTATGTAATCCTCTTTCTTCTTTACCTCATCTATCTCCTTTTCTCTACTCCCTATCTCATCCTTTAATTTCTTAAGTTTTAACCTTTCAATCTTGATCTTTTCCCCTATGTCTTTGATTGTATCACAACTAGCCGCAGAGGGGTAAATTGTCATATGATATAGATTTTCAGATAATAATAAGTTACACAAGGAGAGAAGGAGAAATCCGAGTAAGATGGAGGGAGTGGTACGCCATCTAGGATTTCCTCTGAAAAAAAGTATTAATAAGACCTCGATATTGAAGACCATTTTAAAAATTTCCCCACAGATATCATACTTCCTGTACACCCTATAATTATACCAATAGTGATCATATAGATTATCATGTCTACCGGGATAAAGTAAATGGGGGCGAAACCTGTAAGTATAGCTACCGAATATTCAAATCTAAAAAGGATAAGCCTATAGATTATATAGAGAATAATCAGAGAGAGTAGAGCACCACAAAGCCCCTGAATTAAACCTTCGATCATAAACGGCCCCCTGATAAACCAATTGGTGGCTCCAACCAACTTCATGATCTCTATCTCATTCTGACGAGAATAAAGGGATAACCTTATTGTATTTGATACAACAAATATCAATCCTATAGTTAAAAGTCCACCAATAGCTATTATTACAAATCTTAAGAAGAGTGTAACTATCTCAAATCTCTCTATCCATCCCTCTCCGAACTCTGTATCCTCAATCCCTTTTAGCCCTTCAATCCTCTTTGTAAGCCTTTTGATATAATCTGATCCTCTGAGATCATCCTTCAAGGTGATAATAAAGGAGGCAGGAAGAGGATTTGTGTCCAGTCCATTAAGTATGCTACTATTCTCCTTTAATCTTCCCCTGAAATCCTTGAGTGCTTCATCTTTAGATATATAAGTATATTTATCAACCCCACTATCAGAGGATATCTCTTTTTTGATCTCCTCTAAATCTTTTATTGAGAGATTATCCTTTAAATATATTACCAATTGAACCTTTTCGCTCCACTTGTTGACTACCGCCTTGAAGTTGATATATACAATAAGGAATCCACCCATGATTGTCATCGAGATAGCAAATGTCCCTATGGTTATTAGATTGATCCCCCTATTATTTTTTATACTGAGAATAGCCTCACGAAATATACGATATATATATCTTATAAAGAAAAATATCATCAAGAATTAATCATCTTCCCCCGATTTAATCTTATCTCTCTGTGTCTCGATCTATTTATTATTTCTCTGTTATGTGTAGCTAAGACTACTGTTGCTCCCTTTGCATTGGCATCCTCAAAGAGTCCAATAATCCCCATCGCCATATCAGTGTCAAGGTTACCAGTAGGCTCATCCGCTAATAGAATAATTGGGTTATTGACTAGTGCCCGTGCAATAGCTATCCGTTGTTGCTCCCCCCCAGAAAGTCTAAGTGGAAAAGAATCCTTTTTATGGCTTAGGCCCACATAACTGAGTACCTCCCACGCCCTCCTTTTTATATTTATATTCCTACCATTTAAGCCGATTACCTCTTGTGCAAATAAGATATTTTCAAACACGGTCTTTTGGGGTAGGAGTTTAAAATCTTGGAATACTATACCTATATGTCGTCTAAGATAAGCTATCTCAGATCCCTTTATTTTAATCAGATTTTTCCCCTTTACTAATATCTGTCCCCTATCAACCTTCTCTCCACAAAATATGAGACGAAGCAAGGTGGTTTTCCCAGCACCACTAGGACCTGTTATGAATACAAATTCTCCTTTTTCAATGTGGATGGTAATATCTCTTAAGGCCTGAAAATCCCCATCATATATCTTATATACATGATACATCTGGATCATAATCAGAGTGACATAGATTTCCATATAACAAATTACACGGCGTTATCAGTCGAAATCCTCGACGGCGTACCACTCAGTACGCCTTAGGCACTACGCAGAAATAACTTGCACATCTGGCTTGTCTTTTGTTCCGTCTTCAGCGTTGCACCAAAG
>JACRGM010000210.1 GCA_016212345.1 Nitrospinota bacterium | reverse complement strand
TGTCTTCTCAAACTCCTCTATGGCAATAGGAGCTGTGACATCGTTTCCCAAGGCTATGTCCACCTTTACATTGATCAATTCCCCAGTAGTTACTCTCTCTTCATCAGTATGAGCAGATAATATCTTTTCTGTTATGGTCATGCCCATAAATAAAGTCCTTCACTATAGATTTTCAGATAATAAATTACACAAGGCTAGAGGGAGAAATCCGAGTAAGGCGTACTGAGCGGTACGCCGTCGAGGATTTCGACTGATAACGCCGTGTAATTTGTTATATGGAAATCTATATCCATTATTTATTTATCAAACAGTCTTAACTGTAATGTATCCATATCAGGGATTTCTATAGGATACTTTCCATTGAAACAGGCTGTACAGAAACCACCCTCTATAGAATCACATGCCATCATCATACCATTGAGACTTAGGTAGGCAAGACTGTCTGCCATGAGGTATTTCCTGATATCCTCAACACTATGAGTTGAGGCAATCAACTCCTCTCTATTTGGGGTATCTATACCATAGAAACAAGGATGAGATGCGGGTGGAGAACCTATACGTATGTGTATCTCCTTTGCATCTGCATCTCTAATCATCTTTACTATCTTGCGGATTGTGGTACCCCTAACTATGGAATCATCAACTATAATAACCCTTTTCCCTTGGATTACCTTCTTGACTGGATTAAGTTTTAATTTAACACCGAAGTGACGGATGGCATCGGATGGTTCTATAAATGTCCTCCCAACATAGTGACTCCTGATCAATCCCATCTCAAAAGGTATTCCAGAATGTTCGGAATATCCTAGCGCTGTTGGCAGACCAGAATCAGGCACAGGTATAACTATATCCACATCAACAGGTGATTCCTGAGATAATCTTGCGCCAAATCTCTTTCTTATAATATTTACATTCTCACCAAATATATTACTATCAGGCCGAGAGAAATATATAAATTCAAAGATACATTTGGCAGGCCTCTGAGGAGGGAATGGTTTAAAAGAGTAAATCTCATTATTGTTTATCACTACAATCTCCCCCTGTCGTATATCCCTGATAAACTCTGCCTCTATAAGGTCAAAGGCACATGTCTCTGAGGCAAGGACATAAGAATCTTTTAATCTTCCAAGGGATAGTGGCCTGAAACCATAAGGATCCCTAACCCCGATCAGTTCATCCTTTGACATCAATAAGAGGGAATAGGCACCCTTTATCCTTGTCAAGGCATCTGCAATCCTATCAACCAGGCGATTCTCATTAGAAAGGGCAATCAGGTGGGCTATTACTTCACTATCCATGGTAGAACGAAAGATAGTACCATATCTCTCAAGCTCTTTCCTAATCTCTAATGCGTTGATTATATTTCCATTATGTGCTAGGGCAAGTGATCCCATCGAATAGTCAATCACAAATGGTTGAGCATTCTTCAGCACACTTGAACCTGTTGTGGAGTAACGATTATGTCCGATAGCCATCCTCCCTGGTAATCTCTTTAGATTCTTCTCTGAGAAGACTTCAGCAACTAATCCCATCGAGATCTCTGCATGGAGCCACTTTCCATCTGATGAGACGATACCACAGCTCTCCTGTCCTCTATGCTGAAGGGCATGTAAACCAAGATAGGTTATATTTGATGCCTCAGGGTGATTATATATCCCAAATAATCCACATTCCTCGTGAAATTTATTGAACATATTCTATAGATTTTCAGATAATAAATTACACAAGGCTAGAAGGAGAAATCCGAGTAAGGCGTACTGAGTAGTACGTTGTCGAGGATTTCGACTGATAACGCAGTGTAATTTGTTATATGGAAATCTATAAAAGGTAGTGCGCTATTCTCTCTATTTCTAATTCTATTATAACATCTCCATTGATATTTATGGTCAATTTATTGTTACCAACCCTCCCAAGTAGCTTAAGGGGAGATCCTTTACTATCGGCAATCCTTTGTAATAAGGGAAGATCGTTCTCATCAAGTGAAACAATAATTCTGGACTGAGATTCACCAAAGAGCAAGGCATCCTTTCTCCTTGGGCTCTCAAGATAAATAGTTGCCCCAAATCTCCTTTCCTTATTTGAGATACAACATTCTGCTAATGTAACCCCCAGTCCCCCCTCAGAACAGTCATGAGCAGATCTTATAATACCTGCACGGATAGCCTCTAGACAGGTATCATGGACTATCTTTTCTCTCCCAAGATCAATCATAGGGGGAAGACCCTTCTCAAGATTATGAATCACCTTTAGATATTCACTTCCTCCAACCTCCTCCTTTGTCTCACCTAGAAGTACTATAATATCTCCTTCCTTTTTAAAACACTGAGTACAGTAAAGGGAATGGTCGTGTATAAGACCAATCATTCCTATTATCGGTGTAGGATGGATAGCAACCCCTTGAGTCTCATTATAGAAACTGACATTTCCGCTTACTACAGGTATATTCAGGATACGACATGCCTCACTGATCCCTTTTATAGATTGTTCAAACTGCCATATAATCTCTGGATTCTCTGGATTCCCAAAGTTTAAGCAGTCTGTGATCGCCAGTGGTTTGGCACCAGAGCATGCAAGGTTCCGTGCACCCTCAGCAACAGCTATCATACCTCCAGTATAAGGGGCGATGTAACAGTATCGGCTATTACAGTCAACTGTCATGGCAATAGCCTTTCTGGTCCCTTTGATCCTGATAACAGCAGAGTCTGAACCAGGGAGGACAATAGTGTTTAACCTTACCATATGATCGTACTGTTGATATACCCATTCTTTACTAGCAATATTCGGTGAACTGAGGAGCTTAAGTAATATATCATTGTATTCTTTAGGTTCCTCTATATCATGGAGCCTAAATTCTCTGACCCTGTCTAAATATTGGGGTTTAGTAGAAGGTCGGTTGTATATTGGGGCCTCAGTTAATGATCTTGCAGGGAGTTCTGCAATTACCCTCCCATTATCCTTTATCCTCAATATCCCATCAGTAGTGACCTGACCAATAACAATAACCTCTAAATCCCACTTCTTGAATATCCTCTCAATCTCTTCTTCACATCCCTTTTTAACAACAAGGAGCATCCTCTCCTGTGACTCAGAAAGCATCACCTCATACGGTATCATCCCCTCCTCTCGTCTTGGAATCAAAGAGATATCTATCTCCATCCCAGTCTCTGCACGGCTTGCCATCTCAGATGATGCACAACTAAGCCCTGCCCCTCCCATATCCTGGATACCTATTATATACTCCTTCTTCATTGCCTCTATACATGCCTCAAGGAGGAGTTTTTCAGTAAAGGGATCTCCTACTTGAACAGTCGGCCGTCTCTCCTCTGTTCTAGTGTCAAATTCTTCGGATGCCATAGTTACCCCATGTATCCCATCTCTTCCTGTCTTTGAACCAACATAGATTACAGGATTACCTGGTCCAGATGCAGATCCCTTGAATATCTTATCAATCTTTACTATTCCAAGGGCAAAGACATTTACAAGTATATTCCCATTATAGGAATCATTAAAATATATCTCACCACCCACTGTAGGAACCCCCATACAGTTACCGTAACCGGCTATACCACTCACGACCCCTTCAAGAAGATATCTTGTCCTGGGATGATCAAATGAACCGAATCGAAGTGAATTTAAGGATGCAATAGGCCGTGCCCCCATAGTGAATATATCTCGCAGAATCCCACCTACACCTGTAGCTGCACCTTGATATGGTTCAATAAATGAGGGATGGTTATGACTCTCTATCTTAAAGACCACAGCCAGTCCATCTCCGATATCTACTACCCCTGCATTCTCTCCTGGCCCCTGGATAACTTGCGGTCCATCTATAGGAAGTTTTTTTAGATGTACCTTAGAACTCTTATAACTACAGTGTTCACTCCACATCACAGAGAACATACCTAATTCTGTATAATTCGGTTCCCTTCCCATAATAGATAGTATTTTTTGGTATTCTTCCTCAGATAGACCATGATATGCTATCAATTCTGGGGTTATTTTAGGTTCCATCTTTTATCCCATTCTTCTCTATTTATCTTTTTTTAGTAAATAACTGACCAATCCCTTTGCAGCATCACTCCCCCAATCCCTGTAGCCCATTGCCTTACCTATTATATCTCCTTTGCGATTGATGATAATATTAACGGGAATTCCTGAAATACTATATTTACGACTCGCAACTTGATCAATGTCAGATCCAGCAGGATATGTAAGATTAAGTTGTTTCATAAAATCCCTTATCTTTTGGTTTACCTTTTCTCCTGATCCATGGTCGTTAAAGATTCCAAGGGTAATAAAATTTTTATCCTTAAATTCGTTATGTAACTTCTCTAAGGAAGGAGCCTCCTTCCTACACCATCCTCACCATGTAGTAAAAAAGTTTAAAAGGATAACCTTCCCTCTTAAATTTTTTAAGTTTATTTCATTTCCATTGATATCTTTAATTGTAAAATCAGGGGCAGGTATATCGTTCGTTGCCCTTAAGATATTCAGATTTTTAAAATAGTCTTCTTCTGCCTCAATCCTTTCTGCAAATATACCTAATACAATAAAGATTATAAGAAACAGTAATCTCTTTTCCTTCCCTTTTTTCATTTGACTCCATCCTCCTTCTAAGTTAGTTATAAGTTAATTTATGTCAACCCTATTTTAAAAGACAGAATCTCTCTTATCCTCTTGACTGCTGGGGGATGAGAATAGTAAAAGCTGGCATACCATGGATGAGGATGCAGATTAGAGAAATTATCTTTGGATAATTTTATGATTGCACTGATCATATCTTCTGGTTTCTCTGTCAATTCGCAGGCAAAACGGTCAGCCTCCCTTTCAAAGCGTCTGGAAAGATAACTACCTATTGGTGTAAAGGGAAAAGAGACAATACCCCCTATAAAGGCCAGTATTATCAATTTTGCAAAGATGGTGGGTGATTCAATATGAAAGATATCTGTCAAGATATCTGTTTGGATAATTCTAAAGGTAATATATATAACTACCAATCCGATGATCTCTGAAACGAATATAACCTTTAAAAGATGTCTCTTCTTCCAATGTCCAGCCTCATGAGCCAATACAGCGAGAATCTCATTCCCTCCCATCTTTTCTAATAGGGTATCATATAGGATGATCCTTTTAACCTTACCAATACTGGTAAAATATGCGTTTGTATGTTTACTTCGTTTAGAGGCATCCATCCTAAAGATCCTATTTACCTTGATCCCGATCTTTTGCATTAATCCTTTGATCTTATCCTCTAGATCCTTCTCATCAATAGGTGTGAATTTATTAAAGATAGGTTCAATAATATAGGGTGAGATATACATCATAAAGAGACTAAAGATCAAGAAGAAACCCCAGACCCATAACCACCAATAATTGGGATTTACCTGAATCAACCAGAATCCAATTGATATTATGATACTCATAAGAATTGTAAAAAGTAATAGTGATTTTAAGAGATCTGTTATCCATAACCATGGTGTTACTGTATTGAAGCTATATTTATTCTCTATCTTGAATATGGTGTATAGGTCAAATGGGATTGAGAAGATGATATCAGCGTAACCTAATATCAGGAAAAAGGCTATTCCTGATAAAATAAACGGCAAATTTAGGGATAATATCCATGAGTTATATATATTTAATAGACCACCAAAGAGAAATATAAGTAAAAAGAGATTATTAAAGATAGATTCAACAAATCCGAAACGAGAATGTTCGATAGTATAGTCTCTGGTCTTTTTTAACAATCCGGCGTCAATACCTCCTTCAAATCCTGGAGGAATATCTCCTCCATATCTTTTGAGATGGTGCAGGTTTAGAGATTTTAACCAATAGCCAAAAAGTACAATTAAAATATAACTACAAAGGATGATAATGAGATATATCTCCATTACTCTATATTTAAGTTAAGTGCCTAAAATGCCTAAAATGAGCTAAG
>JACRGM010000209.1 GCA_016212345.1 Nitrospinota bacterium | reverse complement strand
CCATAGCTATGTTAATAAATAAGTTGAAATAAACATTTATAAGTAATCCCCTCTCCCCCTGGGGGAGAGGTTTAGGGTGAGGGGCGATGAGGCGTAACAATATTGAAAGATGTAGGAATCTTCGAAAGAATCAAACAGATGCTGAAAAGAAACTTTGGACAATATTACGAAATCGTCAACTGCACGGAGTAAAATTCAGGAGGCAATTTTCTATTGGCAGATATATATTAGATTTCTATTCTCCTGAATATAGACTTAGCATTGAAGCAGATGGCGGACAACATTATGAAGATAAAGGTAGACAACGAGATGATCTCAGAACAAGAGAGTTGAACAAGTTCGGGGTGGAGATAGTAAGATTTAATGATCGGGAAATATTGACCAATATTGAGGGAATTTATGAAATAATTAAGAATACAATAGAGAAGCAATGCCCCCCCTCACCTCAATCCTCTCCCCAAAGGGGAGAGGAGGTAAGAAGGGAAGAGATGTCAAGTGGCGTTAATGACAGCGCAAGCACTGTCATTCATGAATGACAGTGGAGGGGATATTTTCATATGAAAGGTGTAAGGAAAAAGGTGAAAAATTAAATGATTCAATCCCTTTCAATTGCAGAATTTTTACTTACCATACAAGCAGAAGAGACACTAATATTACCACCTTATAAGGGGTCAACCTTTCGTGGTGGATTTGGTCATGCCTTTAAAAAGGTCATTTGTGTGGTAAGGAATAAAGATTGCTCAGACTGCATCCTTAAAGAGAAATGCATCTACTCATTTGTCTTTGAGACATCTCCACCTTCCAATACCACAAGGATGCGAAAATATATATCTGTCCCCCACCCATTTGTTATTATCCCTCCCATGGATAGGAAGAGAGAATATAAAGAAGGAGAAGAACTCACCTTTAAACTGACCCTTATTGGAAAGGCAATAGATTATCTTCCGTATTTTATCTACACATTTGAAGAGCTGAGTAGGATCGGGATTGGTAAAGGGAAAAAGAGATTCCGACTCCTTCGCGTAAGGAACAGAGACTCAGAGGGCAAGGAAATAACAATCTATGACAACACAGATAATATCTTAAAGAATTCATACCAGACAATAACAATACAAAGACTACTTCAAAACACTTTTCCAGATAAACTCCACATAAAATTTCATACACCTACAAGGATAGTATATAACCAAAAACTCATCATGGACCTCGAATTCCATATACTTATCAGAAACCTTATAAGAAGGATATCTAACCTTTCATACTTTCATTGTAACGGCGATCCATCTGAATTTGACTTTA
Organism: Nitrospinota bacterium; assembly: GCA_016212345.1. Classification (GTDB taxonomy): domain Bacteria; phylum Nitrospinota; class Nitrospinia; order SZUA-224; family SZUA-224; genus SZUA-224. The sequence continues at coordinate 2,402 of JACRGM010000209.1, read as the reverse complement.
AAGGGATTATAAAAAGGGCAGAAGATATAAAGACAAAAAACAGAGACCTCTTCTGGTATGACTGGGAAAGATTCTCAGGCCGACAGGAAACCAAAATGAAGCTGGGCGGTTTTGTGGGAGACATCGTCTTTGAAGGAGACATAGAAGAATTTAAGCCATATATACTCCTCGACGAATTTATCCATGTAGGAAAGGGAACAACCTTTGGATTGGGGGAGTATAAGATAGCCAACTAAATTCTGGTATCAATATTATATCTATTAATAAGCTTATGTAAGGTGGGTCGGCTTATGAGTTGAGAAAAATCACTTGCCCCCCCATCTTTAAAACTGATTTAAGGGGGAATATAGATTTCCATATAACAAATTACACGGCGTTATCAGTCGAAATCCTCGACGGCGTACCGCTCAGTACGCCTTACTCGGATTTCTCCCTCTAGCCTTGTGTAATTTATTATCTGAAAATCTATAACAACCCCCTAACCCTCTTTATTAAGGGGGAAAGGAAAAAATATGTTCTCTTATTTTTTTACAGCATATTGATCGAAAGGGCTATTTATGAGATATAAAAGATCTACCACATAATAGCACTACCAATCAATTTCCCTTCAACGGCCATTACTAATAACTCTTCAGCCCTTACTAATAACTCTGCTGTAGAGTTTGGATTTTGCACTGTATTAATAAATCTAAGTGCCTCCTGAACCGTCTCTCGACATCCATCAGTAAGAACCATTATCCCTTCTGGTATCTTTTTCAACTCTAATTTTTCACCAACTTCAAGTGCCTGATCCTCAGTAAATCTAATAGTGATGAATGGCATAATTGACCTCCTTTCTTAAATGAGTCCTCTGCAAAACCCTATTCCTATCATTATCATCCATGATGTTTGGAATGATGTATTGTGATCTTAAAACAGATATATCATAAAACCTAAAGACCGTTACCAAGATTTAAAAATTATCTTGGTCATCGTGATTTTGAAAGGATTACTATAATCTTTGCAGAAGACTCAAACATTTTTGGATATGCCCATCTTTCCGATTTGACAAAAAACATCTGAGAATCATTTTCCTTTCCCCTTTAAATTTAATATAATAAAAGATTATTTAAACATTGTCAAGTATTTTTTTTGATTTTTTGATGAGGCATAGGGCGCTACTGGCTGAATTGAGATTTCCTTCAAAAAATTCTTGACATTAGCTGGTTTATCCCATAAATTACCCTTTATGATAACCAACACCTTTATGTCTGTTAAACTTCTCTTCCGCAACATATTCTATCTCCTAGTAGTTATTCTCCTTGTTTATGAATATGGGAGACAGAACATAAAAGATTATCATGATAAGATAAGGTTCTTCAAAACCAATACATATTTATGGTTTTTTCAATATGTCTCCCTGATTATAGCGATCTCACAGGAGGAGATATGGGACAATTATGTCTTAACTTATGGGTGTGATGTCTCTCAAATATATTCTCAACAAGAACTCTGGTTAGCCCTTATTGTCTACATAGTAATATTTACTACTGCTGTATTAATCCCTTTTTGGGTCTACAGAACCGAGAATCTATCAGGAGAACAAAAACTAATATGTTTATTAATCTCCTTTATTATAATCATTCTCTTTGTGGTAGGGAAGAGAGCGGTTTTTTTTAATTTTGTAAATAAGACAATGATAGCGAACCCAGTATAACTTATTAGAAAAAAGGGGTTGCAATCTTCCTGATCTTTATGCTATTGTTTTTACTAGATAAAAAAACAATTTTTTATCATCCACCCTATGAAGGAAATAATAGAAGATATTGACAAAAAGATTATAAGGGAGTTGCAGGGTGATATCCCTGTGGAGAAGAGACCATTTGCAGTGATTGCGAGGCGTATTGGTATCCCTGAGGAAGAGGTATTAAAGAGGAGCAGGTCATATTTAGATACAGGGTATATGCGGAAGTTTGGAGCCATACTCCTGCACAGAGAGGCAGGGTTCAAGGCAAATGGTATGGGGGTATGGGATGTCCCTACAGAGGATGTACAAAGGATTGGCGAGATCATGGCATCCTTTCCAGAGGTCACCCATTGTTACGAACGCCCATCCTTTGATGATTGGCCATATAACCTATTTACAATGATACATAGCGAGAGTGAGGATGGGTGTCGGGAGATCGCAAAGAGGATATCAATGGCAACAGGGATAAAGAGATACAAGATACTATTCAGCACTAAGGAGTTTAAAAAGACGAGTATGGAGTATTTTTGATATAGATTTCCATATAACAAATTACACGGCGTTATCAGTCGAAATCCTCGACGGCGTACCGCTCAGTACGCCTTACTCGGATTTCTCCCTCTAGCCTTGTGTAATTTATTATCTGAAAATCTATCAAAGGAGGAAAAGACTTTTT
>JACRGM010000026.1 GCA_016212345.1 Nitrospinota bacterium | reverse complement strand
TTGGCTAAATAGTTACATATTATCTAAGTTATATTTTTTCAGAAGAAAGTCTTGATTTATAATTCATCATCATGTAAAGTATTGGGTATAGATTTTCAGATAATAAATTACACAAGGCTAGAAGGAGAAATCCGAGTAAGGCGTACTGAGTAGTACGTTGTCGAGGATTTCGACTGATAACGCAGTGTAATTTGTTATATGGAAATCTATAGTCTTAATAAACTTGAGCTTGAGGAGGTATATCTGAAGAGATATATAGATGAATTTAAAAGATATCTTGAGATCGAGAAGAGGGCATCACCACATACTATTACGAGTTATCTGAACGATCTTAGGCAGTTTTGTGATTTCCTTGGAGAAACAGGATTATGTGTGAGGGATAGTAATTCAGATATTGATGTAGCACAGATTTTGTGCTCCATTGATATCAAGGAGATAGATAATGTTATTATCCGTAGATTTCTAGCATATCTTCACAAAAGGAAGATGAAGGGTGTTTCATTATCAAGAAAGATTGCCACACTAAGGACATTCTTTAAATTCCTCTGCAGAGAGGGTTATATAGATAAGAATTATGCTAAAATAGTAGCAACACCAAAGGTGGAGAAGAGGATACCGTCATTTCTCTCAGTGGATGATATCTTTCACCTACTGGAGATCCCTGATCAGCGGACATTTTTAGGTCTGAGGGATAGGGCTATGCTTGAGATATTCTATGCAACTGGTATACGGGTGAGCGAACTTGTCTCTCTTAATTATGATGATCTCGATCAGGGGCTTCGCTTCATTAAGGTAAAGGGAAAAGGGAATAAAGAGAGAATAGTACCTTTCGGAAAGAAGGCAGAAGAGGCACTCAACAGATATATAGATAGATTGGAGGAGATAAAGAGGACCAAAGATTGGGATATTGATAAAAATGGGATTTTTTTAAATCGGAAGGGTGGGAGATTGAGTGATAGGGGTGTACGCAAGATAGTGGATAAGTATGTAAGAAAAGGCGCTATAACGCGTCATATAAGTCCTCATTCTCTTCGGCATACCTTTGCTACACATCTTTTGGATGGGGGCGCAGACTTGAGGGTGATACAGGAACTCCTTGGACATGTGAGTCTATCTACAACACAAAAATATACTCATATCACTATAGACAAGTTGATGGAGGTCTATGACAAGGCACATCCAAGGGCATAAATGGGGCATAGATGGGGAGTTATAGATTTTCAGATAATAAATTACACAAGGCTAGAGGGAGAAATCCGAGTAAGGCGTACTGAGTAGTACGTTGTCGAGGATTTCGACTGATAACGCAGTGTAATTTGTTATATGGAAATCTATAGGAGTATTTAACTTCGTAGATTCACATTGGGCATAGGGTCGTCAATTATAATTGTGTATTAGAATTTATATAAAGATGGGTGGCATGGACAAACTTGTTTGTCCGTGCCTTTGTGGGTGAAAGGCTATTTTCAGAGGAAGGAAGGAATAATGGTTAGAGGGACAACAATACTCTCTGTAAGGCATAAGGGGAGGGTTGCTATCGCTGGTGATGGACAGATCAGCATGGGCGATATAGTGATGAAGCATAATGCCAAGAAGGTGAGGAGGATATACAAGGATAGTATAATTGCTGGATTTGCTGGTGCTACAGCAGATGCACTTGCCTTATTTTCAAAGTTAGAGGAAAAACTAGAGAAGCATTCGGGAATCCTTTCCAAGGCAGCAGTGGAGTTGGCAAAGGATTGGCGGACCGATAAGTTATTACGGCGACTAGAGGCACTCTTGGCAGTGGTTGATAAGGAGCATTCTCTTATCATATCTGGTACAGGGGATGTGATTGAACCAGATGATGGTATAATAGGTATAGGTTCAGGAGGACCTTATGCCATTGCTGCAGCCAGGGCTATGGTCTCTCATTCAGAATTAGATGCCTATGCTATTGTTAAAGAGGCCATGAAGATTGCCTCTGCAATCTGTGTATATACCAATGATCAAATTATAATTGAGGAGTTATAGAATTATTAACGGTATATAGATTTTCAGATAATAAATTACACAAGGCTAGAGGGAGAAATCCGAGTAAGGCGTACTGAGCGGTACGCCGTTGAGGATTTCAACTGATAACGCCTTGTAATTTGTTATATGGAAATCTACAGGATGGACAAACTTGTTTGTCAGTAGATTAAATTGGGGTATTAAAGTATGGCAAAGGAAGTAAAGGAAATAGAATCGAGGTTAGAGGATAAACTACAGGATAAAAAGGTTATGGATGACCTTACACCTAAAGATATCGTGAAAGAATTGGATAAATATATTATTGGACAGATGAAGGCAAAGAGATCTGTTGCTATTGCACTTAGAAATCGTTGGAGGAGGCAACAGCTCTCACCTGAGATGAAGGATGAGGTAGCACCTAAAAATATTATAATGATAGGTCCAACAGGTGTTGGTAAGAGTGAGATATCTAGGAGACTGGCAAGATTGACAAAATCTCCCTTCTTAAAGGTCGAGGCCTCCAAATTTACAGAGGTTGGATATGTAGGTCGTGATGTAGAGTCAATGGTTAGGGATCTAACTGAACTCGCCAAGAATATGGTGAGGGAAGAGAAGACTGAGGAAGTAAGTGAAAAGGCTAAGATTATGGCAGAGGAGAGGGTACTTGATCTTCTCCTACCACCCCCCCCTACTCATAAGAAGTCTGCTGAAGAAGATATTAATATAGACGATGCAGGAGAGCAACATTATAAGGAGACAAGGGAGAAATTTAGGAGGTATCTGAAGGAAGGAAAACTAGATGACAGATCTGTAGAACTGGAGGTACAGGAGAGGATGATGCCGATGATTGAGGTTATATCGAGCACCGGTATGGAGGATATAGATATAAATATAAAGGATATGTTGGGTAATATACTCCCCCCGAGAAAGAAGACAAGAAAGGTAAAGGTACCTGAGGCATATAATATCCTAGTCCGTGAGGAAACAAATAAACTCATTGATATGGATAAGGTTATGAAAGAGGCAATAGAGCGTATTGAGCAGTCAGGTATTATCTTTGTGGATGAGATAGATAAGATAGCGGGGAGAGAAGGTGGTTACGGACCAGATGTATCGAGAGAGGGGGTGCAGAGGGACCTCCTCCCTATCATTGAAGGTTCTGCTGTTCCTACAAGGTACGGTATAGTGAGAACAGATCATATACTCTTTATCGCTGCCGGTGCCTTTCATGTCTCAAAACCATCTGATCTAATACCAGAGCTGCAAGGACGTTTCCCCATCAGGGTAGAATTAGACTCCCTCGGCAAGGATGAATTTATAAGGATATTAACAGAACCAAAGAATGCCTTGATCAAGCAGTATAAAGCCCTACTCAAGACAGAAGAGGTAGATATCAATTTCTCAGATGATGCTATAGCAGAGATAGCCTCTCTTTCAGCATTAGTCAATGAGAGGGCAGAGAATATAGGTGCCCGTCGACTTTACACTATTATGGAGAGGTTGTTAGATGAAATATCCTTTGATGCCCCTGATATGAAAGATAAGAAGATATATATAGATGCCAAATATGTACGAGAAAAACTTGCTGATATTGTTGAGGATGAAGATATAAGTAAATATATACTATAGGAATTCCATATGGAAAAGATTATTCAGAAGGCAGAGGTATTATTAGAGGCACTTCCATATATACAGTCTTTCCAGAAAAAGACCATTGTAATAAAGTATGGTGGGAATGCAATGGTCTTGGAAGATCTGAGGAACACCTTTGCCCTTGATGTGGTGATGATGAAATATATAGGGATATATCCGATTGTAGTTCATGGTGGTGGGCCCCAAATAGGAGAGATTTTAGAAAAGATGGGTAAAAAGGAGGAGTTTATAGATGGACTTAGGGTTACCGACGATGAGACAATGGATGTTGTTGAAATGGTGCTAGGGGGTAAGGTAAACAAGGATATAGTCTCTTTGATAAATCAATATGGAGGAAAGGCTGTTGGTCTAAGTGGAAAGGATGGAAGGCTTATTGCGGCAAGGAAATATCATGTAACAAGAAGATCGGCTGAGACAGATCGGCCTGAGATAATAGATTTAGGTAAGGTAGGAGAGATTGTATCTATCAATCCACAGGTGATTTATAAGTTGTATGAAGGGGATTTTATCCCTGTAATCGCCCCTATAGGGGTGGGAGAGGATGGAGAGACATATAATATCAATGCAGATTTTGTTGCAGGTAGAATAGCATCTGCACTGAAGGCAGAAAAACTTATACTCCTTACGGATGTAGAGGGGATAATAGGTAAAGACCATTCTCTCCTCTCTACCCTAAGTCCTGAGGAGGTGCAGTCCCTGATCGATCAAAAGGTGATTAGTGGGGGGATGATACCTAAGGTAAGGAGCTGTTTGGATGCATTAAATGATGGGGTAAAAAAGACCCATATTATCAATGGTAGGGTCAAACATGCAGTACTCCTAGAGATATTCACACGTGAAGGTATAGGGACAGAGATAAAAGGTAGTGCCTAAAATTAACTTATA
>JACRGM010000208.1 GCA_016212345.1 Nitrospinota bacterium | reverse complement strand
CATGGGGCATCAGGCACCCCTGTAGGGTTTCCCCCTCTGGATGTAACTATCCCTGGTGCAATCCCATTTGACACTTATACCCTTTCTTCATATATTAAAGGGGATGTCAATGGTGATAACCAGATTCGTATAAATGATGTCCTTATTTATCTAAGATATATAGTAAACCTACCTATAGATTATGTAAACTCAATAGATGATGTGACATGTGATAACGAGCTGCGTATAAATGATGTCCTCTTAGTATTGCAAAAGGTGGTAGGCTATGAAGTGAATTTCTGTTGTGATCTTAAATGATATATAGATTTTCAGATAACAAATTACACTGCGTTATCAGTCGAAATCCTCGACAACATACTACTCAGTACGCCTTACTCGGATTTCTCCTTCTAGCCTTGTGTAATTTATTATCTGAAAATCTATATTTTCTGAAGATATGATGCAAAATCTTGATAAATTTTTCAACCTGTACGGTTAGATTTTCTGTAGTAATTTAGCTATTTAATTGATAAGATATGGTATTATAATAATATAATCTTTTGAAATTTAAATGGATAATGTAGATTAGATAGGTCATGACCATCAAAAGATCATTTATTACCTTGATCCTGATCCTTATATTCATAATAGGGATAGTTGTCTTTTCTATCTATTATTATCTACTACACTTAAACCTTAATGATCTAATTACCCAGAGGATAGAGGATGTTATTCAGAAGGAGGTCTCCATAGAGAATATTAGCATAAATATATCTCACGGGATTGGGTTAAAACTCGATAATCTCCTCATTAAGGAGAAGGGAGAGGATAAAGATATCTATTTTCTCTCTGCGGATCATCTCACAGTAACTATAAAATTGCTCCCTCTTATCAGAAAGAGGTTTATAATCAAGGAGATCATTCTCAATAACCCTTATATAAATATAGAGAGAGGGGGGGATGGAAGATTCAATCTGGCTAATCTGATTGGTGTATTCATCCCCCCTAGCCATAGAAGGGATATTAGGGATCAATATAGAGATATCCCTCTATTATTAAATAGATTTTCTATCAAAAATGGTAGGGTAAGATTTACAGATAGATTTATCTCCCCTGAATCTGTTACTACAGAATTAGAGGGTATAGATTTCATATTAGAAAGATCACTACTTAAAATGATTTTTTCCTTTAACCTTAATGGAAGATTACCTTATAAGGATGAATTCGCCTCTGTCAGCATCTCAGGGAGGTTAAAAGATATCCAAAGATATCATGATCCGCAGGATATATCTATAGAGGGAAATATAAGGATAAGCTCTCTATATTCATCACATTTTTTGGATTATTATATCCCATACATCCCCTTGAAACCTGAAGGAGTCCTTGATATAGATGCCAGTTACTCAGGGAATATAGGGGGCATCCTCCAATCCTCTGGGGAGATAAGGGTTCATTCCCTTACTTATGGAGATAAAGAGGCATTCTTAAATCCACCAGACCCACACTCTGCTATCTTGAGATATGATGTGGGGATAGATAAAGATACCATAAATGTTAAAGGATTGGATATACAAATAGAGGGATTTACTATAACAGGGAAGGGGATTATTGAGGATCGTAAATCAGAGGATCAGAAGGTATCATTTGAGGTAAATACATCACCTCTTATTATAGAAAGAGGAAAGAGATATATTCCCCTTAAGTTACTTCCTTCAGAGATACACGATTTTATTGTGAATAGAATCACCAATGGAGAGGTGAGAATAGGGTCAGTAAGGTTCTCAGGAAGGGTCAGCCAGTTGAAGAGATTAGATACTGCTGAGGGCTTTGATCTCTTATCTGGGGAGATATCCTTATCTGGTATAACTATAGACCCGAGGGAAGATATTTCTCCTATAAGGGGTATTGATCTTGTAATAGCCTTAAAGAACAGCACCCTAGAAATTACACATATCTCTGGCGAGTACAGGGGTTGCAAGCTAAAAGAGGTCAGCGGAAAGATCTCTCAGCTTGCAACCTCTCCGAGACTAGACCTGACTATAAGGGGAGACATAGACATAAAGGATGTAAATGACCTTCTCATCTATAAAATGCCTATCAATAGTATAAGACCATATCTCAATGATATTCAAGGTATTAAAGGAAAGGCTGGCCTGAACATAAGTCTATCCGGAGATATCCATAATCTATCTTCACTCATTATTGAAGGTGATATAATCCTCAACAGATTGGATTTAGATCATAAAAGATTACCATTACCTATCTCAGGATTATCAGGAGATATCCACATATCAAGAGAGGTATTAAAGATAATAGAGATGAGTGGATACTATGGGAATTCCCCTCTAACCTTGAAAGGGGAGTTAAGGTCTTATAACTCACAAAATCCTATACTAGATATAAGATTTAATTCAAGGTTAGATACATCTGAGTTTGCCAGATTGATTAAGACTGAAGGGATCAAAGATATAGGGTTAGATGGGGTTATGGATATAGAACTCCTTGCAAAGGGATATCTTAATAGACTGGAATTTTCCAGTTCATTGAATCTGACAGGGGTCTCCTATCAGTATAAAGGGTGGCTAAGAAAGAGATCTGATTTGAAGAATCAGATATATTTTAATGGTACCCTGATAGATATGAAGGATATCCAGATAGATAAATTGACTTTGATACTAGGGGATAGTATTATTTTTGCAGAAGGCAGGATAGTTGACTTGAAAAAACCGCAGGTTAATATTATAATAACATCCCATAATAAGATGAGGATAGGTGATATTGGTCAGATATTTTCATTTATTGAAGGACTTGAGAAGGATGGATTTATTACTATAGAACTTAATTTAGATGGTATACTTTATAATAAAAGAGACCTTAAAATAAAGGGAGATGTTACCCTTGAAGATGTGGGCATACGATTAACCGAGCTATCTCAAAAGATCAGTCAACTGAATGCAAAGATAAATTTTACGAATGATATGATAGGAATCACCTCTGCCACTTTTAAGATTGGTGATTCTTATATAGAACTTAATGGGGATATAAAGGAATTTTATAAACCTATATTTACACTTAATATTCATGCACCGAGACTAGATTTTAACGATATACGATTAGTTAGACAGAGAGACATAAGAGAAATCAATGACTTACTTAAAGATAATCCCAT
>JACRGM010000207.1 GCA_016212345.1 Nitrospinota bacterium | reverse complement strand
TTTATTATCTGAAAATCTACATAGATTTCCATATAACAAATTACACGGCGTTATCAGTCGAAATCCTCGACGGCGTACCGCTCAGTACGCCTTACTCGGATTTCTCCCTCTAGCCTTGTGTAATTTATTATCTGAAAATCTCTATACCCTTACACCACAGAATTCCTCATAATCAATCAACTCTGTGATAGTTGGATTTTCACTGCATACAGGACATTTTGTATCCCGTCTCAACCTCATTTGCCGAAATTCAGTTTTTAAAGAATCATAGAGTAAGAGACTTCCTATAAGTGGTCTTCCTATCTTCAATATCAACTTTAATGCCTCTATTGCCTGAAGTGTACCTATAATTCCCGGTAATACACCTAATACCCCAGCCTCTTGACAACTAGGAACCATCCCTGGTGGAGGGGGTTCTGGGTAAAGACATCGATAACACGGTCCCTCTTTGGGTTTGAATACAGTAAGCTGTCCCTCAAAACGAAATATACTTCCATGCACATTAATCTTATTCAAGATTATGCAGGCATCATTTATTAGGTATCTGGTAGGGAAGTTATCAGTACCATCAAGGATGATATCGTATCCCTCAATGATCTCTTTAATATTTTTAGAGGTCAGTTTCTCTTTGTAACACTCGACCTTTACATCAGGATTAAGTGAGACTATTGTATCCTTTGCCGAATCAACCTTTGCCCTCCCAATGTCTGCTGTATTATATAGTATCTGTCGCTGAAGATTACTTATGTCAACCTCATCAAAATCTATTATCCCTATTGTTCCTATACCAGCAGCGGCAAGATAATAGGCAGCAGGAGAACCTAGGCCACCTGCACCGATGATAAGGACCTTTGACTCTAAAAGCCTCTTCTGCCCCTTTCCTCCTACATTAGGTAGGATTATATGCCGAGCATACCTATGGATTTGTTCTTCACTGAAATCAAGATCTGACATTTCTTAATATTATAGATTTTTAGATAATAAAATACCTCCTGCTATGGCAGGTATAATGGAGATCTCATCACCATCCTGGACATGGGTGGATTCTCCATTCAGAAATCTTATATCCTCCTCATTTTTATATATATTGATAAATCTTCTAAGAGAACCATCCTCATCATAGAGTCTTTCCTTTATCCCAGGATACTGTCGCTCCATATCTGATAACACCTCTCTGATATCTTTCCCCTCAGCCGACACCTCTCCCTGATTCTTTGTCAGCTTCATGAGGGGAGATGGTATACGTACACTTACTGGCATCTTTATTCCTCCTTTATGTTAAATGCCTTCTGAAAGGAAGCTATACGTGGCTCTATTACTGTTAGTTTCCCTATACTATTCTCTACAGCCTCCTGTGTCTTTAGACCATTACCAGTTATTGAGATCACAGTGAGATCATCCCTTTTGATCCTTCCCTGCTCAACGAGTTTCTTTGTAACTGAAACAGTCACACCCCCTGCTGTCTCTGTAAATATCCCCTCTGTTCGGGCCAGTAACTTCATCCCTTCCACTATCTCCTCATCAGAGACATCTTCTCCATAGCCACCACTTTCTACAACTGTCTTGATACCATAATAGCCATCTGCTGGATTCCCTATAGCTATAGATTTTGCAATTGTGTGCGGTTTCACAGGTTTGATGAAGTCCACACCGTTCTTGATTGCAGTAGTCACAGGAGAACATCCTGTTGCCTGTGCTGCATGTATCTTTGTCTTTATTCTATCTATGAAACCTAAATGTTCAAACTCCTTAAGGGCCTTCCAAATCTTGATAATCAGTGAACTCCCTGCAACTGGGACAATTATATGATCAGGGGCACGCCACCCTAACTGCTCAACAATCTCATATCCAAAGGTCTTTGACCCATCGCCATAATATGGCCTGATGGTTATATTGACGAATGCCCACCTGTAGTTTGCAGCAATCTCACTGCATAGCCGGTTTACATCGTCATAATTTCCATTTACCCCAACAAGATTTGTCCCATATATCAGGGTACCTAGTATCTTCCCCGATTCTAGATCTGAAGGGATAAATATATAACTCTTAAGACCTGCCTCTGCAGAATGTGCTGCAACAGAATTTGCAAGATTCCCTGTTGAGGCACAGGCTACTGTCTCATATCCGAACTCCTTTGCCTTTGTAATAGCGACAGAAACAACACGATCCTTAAAGGAAAGGGTAGGATGATTAACACTGTCATTCTTGATATATAGATTCGTAAGGCCTAGCACCTTGCCCAAATTCACCCCTTTTAATAAAGGGGTAAAACCGACATGTCTTCCTACAGTAGGTTCTCCATCAATGGGGAGGAGTTCCCGATATCGCCATATACTCCTTGGTCCTGCCTCTATAGAATCTCTACTAACAGCCTCTCTTATCCCTTCATAGTCATAGACTATCTCTAATGGGCCAAAGCAGAATTCACATACATGGATCGGCTCCTTTGGATAATTCCGTTTGCACTCCTTACATTGTAATCCCTTTACGAAGCTCATAATATCTTACACCATAAGTGCTCAAAATCATTAGGATTTTGAGCAGATGGTCTATACCATCTTCCCATATGGGGGAAGATCACCTTATCCCTTTCTGAAATTATTCTGGAATATATTGTATAATATATTATATAATAAAACCATATAAAATAAAGTTTATTATATTAAACCTATCAATCCCTGTCAACAATATTGTGATAAGGAGGGTCATTATATGACAAGAAAGGTATTTTATAGCCCTAAGGCGCCGGAACCCAAAGGAACTTATTCTCAAAGTATAAGCCATAATGGAATATTGTATATTTCAGGCCAAATACCGATAGAGCCAAACACAGGGAATATCATTAGAGGAACTATTGAAGAAGAGGCGAGGGCAACCTTTGAGAACATTAAGATTATAATTGAAGAAGCAGGTTCTAAGATGGAAGATACCTTAAAGGTCACATGTTATCTTTCTAATATGGATGATCTTAAGGGTTTTAATAATATATATAAGGAATACTTTCCTAAAGATCCCCCAGCACGAACTACAATACAGGCAGGGAGGCTACCCATGGATGTAAAATTAGAGATAGATGCTATAGTAACAATTGGATAGGGGAGGTGGGGTATTGAGGGGGTATTTTCAGAGGAAAGGTTAGAAAGTAATGGTTCTATCTGCAAAAGAGAGGATAATCTTTCCACTCGATTGTTCAACCTTGAAAGAGGCCGAATATTATGTGGCCATTTTAAAGGATTATGTAGGACTATTTAAGATTGGATTAGAGTTATTTGTAAGTGTTGGACCGGAGGCGATAAGGAGAATCAAGGCTATCTCTGGTGTTGATCAGGGAAATATCTTCCTTGATATGAAATTCCATGATATCCCTGAGACTGTTCGTAGTGCATATCAGGCTGCCTCTATACATGGTGTAAGTTTTGTAACTATACACTGCGATGAGGGAAGGAGATTGATCGAGACAATGGTAGGAGAGGTTATAAAGGGAAGTAGAACAAGGGTACTAGCTGTTACCCTCCTCACAAGCATTGATAAAAATAGCCTGATAATGTTGGGATATCCACCAGATATCACACCTAAAGAGATTGTATTACTTAAGGCAGAACTCGCTAAAGAGGCAGGATGTGATGGCGTTGTCTGCTCTGGTTTGGAGGCCCATCTTGTAAAAGAGAGATTCGGTCCAGATTTTATTGTGGTAGTTCCAGGTATTCGACCTTTATGGTCCAAGGTAAGAGATGATGATCAGCGAAGGATTGTAACACCAAGCGAGGCTGTGAGAAAGGGGGCAGATTATGTGGTTGTAGGGAGACCTATTCGAGAGGCAAGTGATCCTGTTACTGCAGCAATAAAGATAGCTGAAGAGATAGAAGATGCCCTACTTGCAGAGGGGTTATCTGA
>JACRGM010000206.1 GCA_016212345.1 Nitrospinota bacterium | reverse complement strand
TGGGGCATACGACATATTTATTGGTGTCAATGCCGTTGATTATAGTGGTTATCCTGATTGCCGTCTAGAATATATTCGGGCATATGAAAAGATGGCTGAATTAGGCACCAAAATGGGGGCAGAGGAGAAGAGGAGGATAAAGATTCATACCCCCCTTATATCCCTTACCAAAAAGGAGATAATCAGAAAGGGTCTTGAACTTGGGGTTGACTTCAGTATGACTCACAGTTGTTACGATCCAACGGATGATGGTAAGGCCTGTGGGAGATGTGATAGCTGTCACATGAGATTAAAGGGGTTTAGAGAGGCAGGTGTCAAAGATCCATTGGTATATGCTTCTAATTGACTTTGCGATCATGGAAATCAGCAGAATCGAATTTTATGCGATAGATTTTCAGATAATAAATTACACAAGGCTAGAAGGAGAAATCCGAGTAAGGCGTACTGAGTAGTACGTTGTCGAGGATTTCGACTGATAACGCAGTGTAATTGGTTATATGGAAATCTATAGCCCTTAGGATCTTTCCCTTCTCAATACATCGATGAGACCCGCTTTATCCTTTGATATCTTGTAGTTTATCATAACACCATCCTTCAGATACTCTTCTTTGGTTACATAGGCTATTACATGGATATGTGATATGACCTTAGAATTGGCGTAGTTTATTAAGACCTCTCCTTCTACCATGGTATTTTCAAAGAATGACCTTATTCTATCATACAACTCCTCTATTCCGATATTCTTAATTCCAGATGTAAAGACACTTCCAGGATATCTATCTCTTAGATTTGGTATCAGATCTTTATCAGTTAAACAATCGATCTTATTAAATACCCAGAGGCTAGGGGTATTGGTCAGACCAAGCTCTCCCAGGACATTATGGATTGTATTCATATGGGATTCAAATCTATGATCACTTAGATCAACTACCTTCATAAGTAGATATGCCTTTCTTAATTCATCCAATGTGCTCTTAAAAGAGACGATCAATGAATGGGGGAGTTTGTTTATAAACCCTACAGTATCTGTGATGAGGATATTAGGGGAAAAGCTATTTTTTAATCTCCTGATAGTAGAATCAAGGGTAGCAAAGAGTTTATCCTCTACCAATAGATTGGAATCTGTAAGGAGATTCATCAAGGTAGATTTGCCTGCATTTGTATAACCAACAAAGGCGGCAGTAAATATATCCTTTCTTTCCTTTCCCTGTGTTTCTTTTCTTTTTTCAATGGTTTTTAACTCTCTATTCAGCTTGGCGATACGATTTCTAATAAGGCGTCGGTCAATCTCTATCTGGGTCTCTCCGACTTCTCTTAAACCTATTCCCCCCCTCTGTCTGGAGAGATGCCCCCATCTTCTGGTCAGTCTTGGCAATGTATAGTTAAGGTGAGCAAGTTCTACCTGTGTCTTTGCCTCTCTAGTTTTGGCATGCCTTCTGAATATCTCGAGGATAAGCCCACAACGGTCAAGGACACAACATCCTGTCAGATCCTCTATGTTTCTGTTCTGGGTAGGAGAGAGATCGTTGTCAAAGATCACTATTTCTGCATTACTATCTTTAACTAAAGATCTTAAATCTTCAGCCTTCCCACTTCCTATAAAATAGCGCGGATTGAATCTTTCGGTCCTCTGAATTACCTTCTCTACAGTATCATAGCCCGCAGTATCGGCAAGTCTTGATAATTCCTCCAACGATTCCTTTATCTCCCATAAAGGATGAGAGTCTAAAACCACCCCCACTAGGATGGCTCCATATCTTTTTTCTCCATCAGAATTAGAGATCTTCAATAAGCCTTATCTCTCCTTTATTATTATAATAACATCTTAATAGATAGACTTTCAAGTAAAAAATTTGACAAATATAAAAAACAAATATAAAAAAATCCTTGACAAATATATATATAATTTTTATAATAGAGTAGTTATTTAAAAAAAATAATTAGTTATTATAAAAAGTTATATTGTTCATATAATTTATTTATTTTATTTATTTTCATACATTCCATTCATACATTAAGATTTACATAATTACTAAACATTATTAAACTCAATAATCCATCCTCAAAATATTATATAGATTTTCAGATAATAAATTACACAAGGCTAGAGGGAGAAATCCGAGTAAGGCGTACTGAGCGGTACGCCGTCGAGGATTTCGACTGATAACGCAGTGTAATTTGTTATATGGAAATCTATAGGTGTATTCACAAGATAAAGAGCAAGTTCTCTGAGAGAGATCTTTGTCTTTCAGGGGGTCACCCTCCTGAAAAACCATTCCATAAG
>JACRGM010000204.1 GCA_016212345.1 Nitrospinota bacterium | reverse complement strand
GCACATCTGGCTTGTCTTTTGTTCCGTCTTCAGCGTTGCACCAAAGGTTACATATTAATAATATGCGCCCTTTGGTGCGCCTTGAAGACGAACCAAAATTCTGCGCCATATGTACAACTTATTTCTGCGCAGTGCCTTATATAAATCTCACCCCTGTCTCTGTTTATGCTTTGGGTTTACACAGATTACTCTCACAACACCCTTTCTTCTGATTACCTTACATCTCTCGCAGATAGGTTTAACTGATGCCCTTACCTTCATAATATCACCTTCAATCTACTTATATCTATAAGTAATCCTCCCCCGTGTCAGATCGTAAGGAGACAACTCTACCTTCACCTTATCCCCCACTAATATCCTTATAAAATGCATTCGCATCTTTCCTGAGACATGGGCTAATACCCTATGCCCATTTTCCAGTTCAACCCTAAACATTGCATTAGGCAAAGGCTCAATCACCGTACCTTCTACCTCAATAGCCTCTTCTTTTGGCATAATACCTCAAATCTGACTCAATATCTTTACCCCATTCTCTGTTATGGCAACAGTGTGCTCAAAATGAGAGGATAGAGTTCTATCCGCTGTTACAACCGTCCAATTATCATCCAGGACACACACCTCACTCGACCCCATATTTACCATTGGCTCTATTGCCAGTACCATCCCTTTCTTCAATCTTGGTCCATTACATTTATCGAGGGGGACAAAATTAGGGATCTGCGGCTCCTCATGTAAAGAAACACCTATACCATGCCCTACAAATGCCCTAACTACTGAGAAACCTAAACCTTCCACATATCTCTGAATCGCACCTGAGATACTATATAGATAATTACCCTCCTTAACCTTTTCAATCCCTATAAATAATGCCTCTCTCGTAGCATTCAAAAGTCGTTGTGTCTTCTCATCTATCTTACCTACCCCTATTGTTATTGCAGCATCTCCATAATATCCTTCATAAAAAACACCTAAATCAAGACTTACTATATCTCCCTCCTTTAATCTTCTCTGTGACGGTATACCATGTACTACTTCCTCATTTACAGATGCACACAAGGTATTTGGAAACCCCCTATACCCCTTAAAAGCAGGTTCAGCACCATTCTTCCGAATAACACTCTCCGCTATCTTATCTAACTCTGCAGTAGTAATACCTACATCTATCACTTCCTCTATCTTATTTAATGCCTCAGCAACAATCCTATTACTTATCCTCATCTTTTCTATCTCTTGCTGAGACTTTAAGATTATCATCTAATCATCCTCGTCTCCCTTTTAACCTTCCCTTTTTTAAAAATCCCTCATAATGTCTCATTACAAGATGTGACTCAATCTGCTGCATGGTATCCATAGCTACCCCTACAACGATCAAGAGACTAGTACCACCAAAATAGAATGGTATATTTAAATATTTGATCAGAAAACTCGGGAGAATACAAATAAGCGAAAGATAGATAGCTCCAGCAAATGTTATCTTTGAAAGGGTTTTATCTATATACCCTGATGTCATACTACCAGGCCGTATACCAGGGACATATCCCCCATACTTCTTCATATTATCCGCCACATCAACAGGATTAAAGATAATCGCTGTATAAAAATAACAGAAGAAGAATACTGCAACAACAAAGATCAAACTGTATAGAATAGTACCCGGGATAAGGTTGTTCTTGATAAAATCCATAATATTAATCAACCACTCAGGAAACCACCCAGGAGAAAAAGTTGCAATTGTTGCTGGAAACATAATTATGGATGATGCAAATATAGGAGGAATAACACCTGATGTATTTATCCTCAAAGGGAGATGTGTATTCTGTCCTCCGTACATCTTCCTACCCACTACCCTCTTGGCATAATGTATAGGTATCCTTCGCTGTCCGCCTTCTACAAAAATTATAGCAACTACCACTGCTATCATCAGAAACAATAAAAATAATAGCACAAAGAGCTGAATTTCATTATGCATGACTAGCTCTGTAGTGCCTCCAATTGCTGCAGGTATCCCTGCAACGATACCAGTAAAGATTATCAGTGATATGCCATTTCCTATCCCTCTCTCGGTAATCTGTTCACCCAACCACATAATAAATGCAGTTCCCGCACTAAGTGTAAGGATTGTCATCAAACGAAATGACCAGCCAGGGGATAGGACAATTACTCCTCCTCCAGGGGTCCTCATCGCCTCTAGTCCCAGGCTAATACCCCCACTTTGAATAATACTTAATAACACAGTCCCATATCTTGTATATTGTGTTATCTTCTTATGTCCCTGTTCACCCTCCTTCTTCAATTTATCCAGATATGGCCAAACTATTGTCAGCAACTGCAATATTATAGAGGCACTTATATAAGGCATAATACCCAATGCAAAAATGGTTAATCTCCTCAGTGCCCCACCAGAAAACATATCAAAAAAGCCCAAGATAGTCCCCTGTGTCTTTGCAAATATCTCAGCAAGGGCCTTACCATCTATCCCAGGGATAGGGATATGTGCACCTACCCTGTAAACTGCTAATAGTCCAAGGGTAAAAAGGATACGCTTCTTGAGCTCTGGTATCTTAAATAGATTCTGAAAACCTCCCCCAACCATAAAAGGAAACTCCCCTCACATTATTGTCAATTTTCGATTGACGATTGACAATTTTCTGTATTATTGTAATTCTTTGAAAGATGAATCAGTTATTCTTCCCCAACTCCTAACTCCCAACTCCTAACTCTTACTGCCTTTCCTCCTGCCACCTCGATCTTTTTGACAGCTGATTTACTAAAGTAATTCGCTTGCACAGTCAATGGTCTTGCCAACTCACCCTCTCCTAATATTTTAACACAACACAATCTCTTTATAAGACCCTTCTCCTTCATCAACACAGGTGTAACAGATGTCTCTTTTTCAAAACGATTTAAGTCCTTAATATTAATTATAGCAAATCTCTCTTTGAATATATTTGTAAAACCTCTTTTAGGAAGTCTCCTCTGAAGTGGCATCTGACCACCCTCAAACCAGGGTTTACATCTCCCCCCGGACCGTGCCTTCTGCCCTTTATGCCCCCTACAAGAGGTTTTTCCATGTCCAGACCCTGGGCCTCTTCCAACCCTTTTCCTCTTCTTCTTTGAACCTACTGGTGGTCTTAAGTCATAAAGTTTCATGTCTCTAATATAGATTTCCATATAACAAATTACACGGCGTTATCAGTCGAAATCCTCGACGGCGTACCGCTCAGTACGCCTTACTCGGATTTCTCCCTCTAGCCTTGTGTAATTTATTATCTGAAAATCTATAGCTCCTCCAACTTTTTATCCCGTAACCTAGCTATCTTCTCAGAATTCCTCAACTTCATTAAGCCATCCATTGTAGCCTTAACCACATTATGCGGATTATTTGACCCTAGCGACTTGGTCAATATATCCCGAATCCCTACAGACTCAATAACTGCCCTAACATGACCACCAGCAATAACCCCGGTACCCCTCGACGCAGGCTTTAACAACACCTTCCCTGCCCCATAGTGACCCAATACCTCATGAGGGATAGTATTCCCTTCCAAAAGTATATTAACTATATCTTTCTTTGCCTTCGCAATACCCTTTCTTATCGCCTCTGGAACCTCATTTGCCTTTCCCAGCCCTATCCCTACATTTCCAGCCTTATCACCCACTACTACTAATGCACTGAAACTAAACCGTCTACCCCCCTTTACAACCTTAGCAACCCTATTAATATAGACTACCTTATCAAATAATTCTCCTCTCTGCTCTTCTAACACCTCAGGTTTTATATGCTCAGAACCATCATCTAATAATTCAATATTTCTCTTCATAAATTAACTCATAACCCTATCAAGGCTAAAAATGGAAATCCCTATACTCTATACTCTTAAATTAAAATTTGATCCCTCTCTCTCTCATCCCCATTGCTAAGGCCTTAACCCTACCATGATACAAAAATCCATCTCTATCAAAGACAACATTGGATATATGATTTTTCAATGCCCTCTCTGCGAGGATCTCTCCAACGAGTTTCGAGGCCTCAACATTTCCCCCATTATTTATCTTCCCATTTAATTCTTTATCAAGAGTGGATGCAGATACTATTGTCCTCCCACTCAAATCATCTATTATTTGGGCATAGATATGCCTCAAACTCCTGAATACACTTACTCTCGGTCTCTCAGATGTTCCAATAATCCTTTTTCTTACCCTCTTTTTCCTCAATATACGTCGATCACTCCTACGCTTTAACAAATCTCTCCCTCCCCTCCCTCCACTTAACCACCTGTACCTGTACCTGTACCAACTACACTCTTCCCTGCCTTTCTCCTTATCCTTTCATTTGCATATCTTATACCTTTACCTTTATAGGGTTCAGGCCTTTTAAGACCGCGAATCTCTGCTGCCACCTGTCCTACCTGTTCTTTATTTATCCCTTTGACAATTATCTCATTTTTCCGATTAACTTCAAAATCGATATCCCTAGGGGCAGTATAAATAATAGGATGAGAGTAACCTATTTGTAATGTCAATGTCTTATCCTTTAGCATTGTCCCATACCCTACCCCTTCTATAATCAATCCCTTTTTAAAACCCTCTGTAACCCCAATAACCATATTATTGATAAGACTCCTTGTAAGTCCATGCAGTGATTTAGCCTCTTTAGAGTCAGAGGATCTTTTCACGAGGATCTTCCCTTCTATAATCTCTATGGAGATTTTAGGATGTATACTACGTTTAAGACTCCCTATAGATCCCTTTACCTCAATCATACCATTGTTATTATCCATCTTTACTTCAACACCTTCAGGTATTGTTATAGGTAACCTCCCAATCCTTGACATCTATCTTTAGTCTCCTCCTTACCAAATATAACACAATACTTCTCCACCAACCTCTAACCTTCTGGAATTTTTATCGGTCAAAATACCTTTATTAGTAGATAATATTGCGATCCCAAGTCCCTTTAACACCCTAGGAATATCCTCTTTGTTGACATAGACCCGTCTTCCTGACTTACTAATACGCTTTAAACCTTGAATAACATTTGTTTTTCCATCTTCCTCATACTTCAAATGAATCCGTAATATCCTCTCTCTATTATCTTTAATTGTCTCAAAATCCCTTATATAACCCTCATCTTTTAAGATCAGAACAATCTCATTATTGATCTTGGAGGATAGGACATCAACCGTTTCATGCCCTGCCATTATTCCATTTCTAATCCTCGTCAACATGTCAGCAATCAGATCTGTCATTGACATCTTATCTTTTCCCCTAAAAATAACCCCTCACCCCTGCCCTCTCCCCAAAGGGGAGAGGGAGGTGGGG
>JACRGM010000023.1 GCA_016212345.1 Nitrospinota bacterium | reverse complement strand
TTTATTTGCATAAAGACATTTTAAATGGGAAGTTCAAATCTCCTCACTATAGATTTTCAGATAATAAATTACACAAGGCTAGAAGGAGAAATCCGAGTAAGGCGTACTGAGTAGTACGTTGTCGAGGATTTCGACTGATAACGCAGTGTAATTTGTTATATGGAAATCTATATCAACAGATAGTGAAACATTAGCCTTTTGGCGTAGGGGCGTTGCATGCAACGCCCCTACTCGATTACCTTATAAATAACATCATGTTCTCTAGTATGTTTTATAACCTTTATGCCAATATCAGATCCCTTTTTTGCCTCTTGAATATCTTTGTACTCGATCTGGATTGATTCCACATTTTGGGTAAAGTCACTAGTATGACCTTTTATATGAATTGTATCTCCTACTTTAAGATCACCATCAGTTAATTTTATTGTTGCTACCCCTATCTTTGAAAAATAGTGTGCAATCTCTCCAATCTTTTTCTCTTCTCCCATTAACCTTTCACCTCCATTCTATATATTACAATATATTACAATTAAAATATTAGCACCATAGGTTTATTTATACAAGTAGAATTTTTGTCTTATGATATGTTTCACGTGGAACATCTTTGAATCACAATTATATTGTATCTCATTAAATGAGGTGGAAGCTCTATTGGTATAACCTCTTTAAGGATCCCTTTACCCATGCTAAAAATCTCCTCTACCTCTTTGATCTCTTTTTGATAATCATCTCCTTTCTGTGTTATAAAGAGCCCACCCCTTTTTAACAAAGGGGTAACAGCAGAAAGGAATACCATTAATCTTCCAATCCCCTTTGATAATATAATGTCAAACCTTTCTATATTTTCAGGGATAAGAGCCATATCCCCAGCCTGCTCAGCAATACAATTGATACCTTTTAAGTCAAGAAGTCGGCAGATATGTTTCAAAAAGTTTACCTTCTTCCTTGACTTATCCACAAGGAGAATAGATAGCTCTGGCCTGACTATCTTTATTGGGATACCAGGAAATCCCCCACCAGATCCAATGTCCATGACCTCTTTTATATAACCAGAAGGAAAGGCATAGAGAAAGAGGATTGAATTTATAAAGTGTTTTATTATGATATCCCTTTCCCCTATTATTGCAGTGAGGTTTATCTTTTTATTCCATTTCCTCAATTCCCAAAGATAGGTTATGAACATATCACATTGATCCTCACTTAGGGGAAAACCAACCTGCTGGGATAGCTCTTTCAGGAGATTCTTAGCCTCTTTCATCCCTTACACCCTTTTTCCGCCTTATCTTTTCTATATATATCATAATTATTGAAAGGGCTGAGGGGGTTATCCCTGATATCCTCGATGCCTGACCAAATGATATCGGTCTTACTCTATTAAGCTTCTCCCTTACCTCGAGAGAGAGACCATGGATATGATCATAGTCTATTGAGGGAGGTATCTTCTCATCTTCCCATTTTTTAAACCTCTCTACATGGATCAACTGTCTTTTTATATAACCCTCATATTTGATCTCGATCTCCACCTGATTCCCGATCCGTTCATCTATATTACCATTACCCTCTATAGGGACAGGCAAGATGCCTGCCCCTACAATGTCTTTGTATTTTATACCAGGCCGCTTTAATAGATCTGCTAATGATATTGGTGTCTTTATCTCCTCACCTATCTGCCCAAGCCTCTCATTTATAACCTTTGACGGTCTTATAGAGGTCTTGCCCAGCCGTTCTATTTCTCCCTTGATCCTATTCTTTTTATCCAGAAATTTTTCGTATTCATCCCTTGAAACTAATCCGATCCTAAATCCCTTTTCCCTTAGTCTCATATCTGCATTATCTTGCCTTAATAAGAGGCGATACTCTGCCCTTGATGTGAACATTCTATATGGCTCTTCTGTCCCTTTGGTAACCAGATCATCTATCAAGACACCAATATAACCATCTGATCTATCAAGTATAAGAGGTTCCTTTCCCTGTATCATAAGGGCTGAATTTATCCCGGCCATAAGTCCCTGAGCTGCTGCCTCTTCATAGCCTGATGTCCCATTGATCTGTCCAGCAAGGAATAGTCCCTTAACCAGCTTTGTCTCAAGGGTAGGAAATATCTGTGTAGGTGGAACAAAGTCGTATTCTATGGCATATCCAGGCTTTATAATCTCTACCTCTTCGAGCCCACTTATAGTACGGAGAAATTTTATCTGTATATCTATAGGAAGGCTTGTGGAGACCCCATTGGCATAAAATTCCTGAGTATTCCTCCCCTCTGGTTCCAAGAATATCTGATGCCTCTCTTTATTACAGAAGCGTACCACCTTATCCTCTATGGATGGACAGTATCGGGGGCCTACCCCCTTTATTATTCCACTATACAGAGGGGATCTGTCCAGATTCTCCCTAATGACCTTATGGGTCTTCTCATTTGTATAGGTCAGATAGCATGGGAGCTGGATTTGGGTTATTCTCTCCGTTGTGTAAGAAAAGGGGGTTGGTGGGTCATCTCCCTTTTGTATCCCCATAACAGAGAAGTTTATGGTTTTTCCATCAAGCCTTGGGGATGTACCTGTTTTTAGTCTTCCTAGTTTAAACCCTAATTTTTTCAAAGAGTTAGAGAGATTTATAGATGGGAATTCCCCTGCTCGTCCGGCAGGAAAGCTTGAAAGACCGATATGAATAAGACCGTTTAAAAATGTCCCAGTTGTCACTATTACACATTTAGATATATATATGATTCCTGTGTCTGTTGCAACACCATTAACCTTTTCGTTATCTGTCAATATATTATCGACAATTGCCTGTTTAATATCTAATCTCTCTTCTCTTTCAAGGACTGATTTCATATCCGTCCTGTAGAGGAGTTTGTCTGCTTGTGCCCTAGATCCCTGTACTGCCGGCCCTTTAGTCTTATTCAGAATACGAAACTGAATACCCGTCCTGTCAATACATTTGGCCATCTCACCACCTATGGCATCTATCTCACAGACGAGGTGTCCCTTTGCCAATCCACCAATAGCAGGATTGCACGACATCATGGCGATATTGTCTATATTCATAGTCAGGATCAGGGTCTTACACCCCATCCTTGCGGCTGCAAGTGCAGATTCACAACCGGCATGTCCTGCACCGATGACTATCACATCGTATTTTTTATCATAGATATACATTTCTTCGACCTGTGCGGTTAGATTTTCTATAATAATTCAGCTATTTTTTGACAGGATAACAGGATAGAGGATGAAGGTATTTCAAATTTATTGTTTATCTCTCCTTCTTCACATATATCTCTCTTGCTATCTCTGTATCTATCGACATGGTTGTCTCCTCAAATAATATAACAATAGCAGGTTGTTTCTGGTGTATCCTGATATTAACGCCTGGCATGATACCCATGGAGGAGAGTTTATCTATTATAGAGTGATCGTGGGTGGAGATATAGATGACCCTCCCACTCTCCCCTGAATCTAGGCTATCTAATGAATAGACCACTGACTCTATCTCCCTTTTTTTTTTGCTACAACACTCCCCGGGTGGGATAAACTTCCCATGCGGACAGGTGGTTGGATGTCCAAGTAATGTACAGATACTCTCCGTTACATCGGTATTGAGAAAGTGTTCAAATTCACAGGCATGGGCCTCACTAGAAGATTCATCCTTGATGGTCAGTATATCGTTTAATAGCCGTTCAGCCAGTCGGTGTCTCCTTATAATAAGGTTATACATCTCACTACCATTTTGAGTTAGTCGTACTCTTCCTGAATCTATTGTGACGATCCCTTTCTCCTTCAATGAGTTGATCTCCTCTTGTGTTATATCGTGATCCAGGATGTCCTCTATCTTCACCCTCCCTTCTTCTAAATGTACACCTATCAATTCTATATCCTCTTCATACCTCTTGTCCTTTTCCATAATCATTATCTCCAGTTATAGGAAGATTCTTTATAATCCATAACTTTAGCTCACCATATGCACTTATAATATATGTATATATCTTAAAATAATATTAAGTACCCCTCCTACTATAATAGCATAGAACATGATGAATGAGGTGATAAGTATCCCCCTTTTTATCCCCTGTTCCTTTATTATTACAAAGAAATTTGCTATACATGGGACAAAGAGAATCATCACCGAAGTACTAACAGTGATCTGAATAAGATCGAGTTTCCCCTTCTCAGCTAATAGGAATAGCCCTGCAGCACCATAATCCCTACGCAAAAAACCCAGGATAAATGCCTCAGTAGCTTGGGCCGGTAGTCCCAGTACATCAGTTACAACTGGGCTTAAAAGGTACTCTATCTTTACAAGGAGGTCTAATTTATCTAGAAGGAAGAGTATAAATGTCCCAATGATAAATAGAGGAACTGCCTCCTTCATAAACCACTTAACTCGGAAATATGTCTTTTTTAAGATATTAGACAACTTTGGAATCCGCATAGGTGGAATTTCTATTATAAAATAGGATGACCTGCCCGGTATGATCTTTGATGCTAAGTAACCTACAATGATCAATTGGAGTAGTACGGTGATAATAACGATCAATAATACCCTTCCTGATAATCCCCCTATCATACCGAGAACCACACCTAACTGTGCTGAACAGGGGATACATAGGGCAAGGAGGAGGGTGGTTATTATCCTCTCTTTACGGGTATCAAGTATCCTGGTGGCAAATGTCGCCATTGTATCGCACCCAAGGCCTAATATCATAGGTAGGACAGCCCTACCGTTTAAGCCGATCCTTTTGAATATCTTATTAGAGAGTATGGTAAGCCGCGGGAGATAACCTGAATCCTCCAAGACACCGAAAAAGATGAAAAAGAATCCGACTATAGGTCCTACTATAGAGACCGAATATGTAATACCGACAGTAATCAATCCATATTTGCCAGTAAGTGCCTCCTGGATAATCTTGATCGGGATGATGCTCTCTATTATCTTGATAGTAATAGGGTTTATGTACTCGCCGAATACGACGGATTCCATAAAGTCCACTACCTTACCAGCCCCCAACCCTCCCACGAATTTATACATAATATAGAGAACTGAAATGAGGATGGGGATACCCCAGAATGGATGCATACAAAGATCACCAAGTCTCTTCCTGCCCGAGGATATCTTTGGTACCACTTCATAATGGACACATTCATTGAATATCTCCTCAGCAACTCCTTGACGTCCCTTCTGGATTACATAGGTTACAGGTTCACGAAATGAATCTTGGGTCTTTGAGATTATCTCTTTAACCTTGTCTATCTTAAAGTCATTACTATAACCTTCCAGATATCTGAGAAGGTCGTTGTCACCAGATAAAAGCATAAGGATTAGACCCCTATTAGAGATATTTAACCTCGGGAGAAGTGGGGCCAATCTATCTATAGCATCCTCAATCCCCTTATCAAATTTAGTGAGTCTTTTGGTCTCTCTCTGGAGATGACCAAGATCGCTGATCGCCTTCTTAAGATCCGACAGTCCCATCCTCTCTATTGCAACCATGGGTATTACCTTGACCCCGAGGAGCATAGAAAGCTTATTAATATCTATGTCTATACCACGTTCTGTGGCCTCATCATATATATTCAAGACAACTACAAAAGGGATACCCATATCTGCAAGCTGAAGGGTGATAAGAAGTCCCCTTTTGAGATTTTTGGCATCGATTACCTGAATAATCCCATGAGGTCTCTCTCTAATGAGGATATCCCTTGTTACCCGTTCATCTTCAGACTTGGGTAGGAGACTATTCACACCAGGTGTATCTATTATAGATATCTCCTTCATTTTATAATCATCTATCTTCCCTGATAGGGCAATCTTTCCCCTTGAGACCTCTACTGTGGTCCCTGGATAATTAGATACATCTACATAGCGTCCTGTAAGAAGACCAAATATAACACTCTTCCCCACATTAGGATTCCCTATCAAGACAATTGGTGGGATGGATTCCTCGCCCCCTCTATCTCTATTATGATCTCTTTTTTTATCATCTCTTATATCCATTTTTTAATATTATAAGTTATAAGTCATTAGTTAATTTACCCATCTCGACCTTATCACCGACATGGATATTATGTTCTGTAAACCAATTTTCAGCCATCTCTATAGCATATTTGGCTGATCTTTTAGATTGATAATGGATAAGTTTATAATCCGGCACACCATATTGTGCCTTCATTTCCTGAATATAAACTATCTCATACTCTTTATTTACAAAGGCAATAGATAGATTTATGTGGCAGTTTTTCATATAGAAGGTCAATTCTTGTTCAGAGGGATAGACAAATATCATCCCACAATCCTTTTCAAGTCTTTTACGCCACATCAATCCAATCTCCCGTTTCTCAGGGGTATCAGCGATCTCTACATAAAGGGGGATATTGTTTATTCTTAGCTCCTCACGATATTGTATATGAAGGATATCTATAGACCCTCTTTTATTAGGTTTGTTGGTTTCTTCCCTGCCAGAATTGCAAGAGGTACAATAGATACTATATAGGAGAAAAAGGACTCCGATGAATAGATAGCTTCTTTTTTCTTTCATATTTTAGTATATTACCAAAAATGAAGAGAGACCACAAAAAAATGAAAGACCATTGCTTGACATACCTTTAATTTAAGATAGAATTATAATTATAAAAATCAAAGGAGATCATGGACAGGCATTAAGAGGGAATATAAAGCAATGAACTTGATAGATATCGGTATCATAGTCCTTTTGTGTATTAGCATGGTGTATAGCCTTGTGAGAGGGTTTATAAAGGAGGTCTTCTCTTTTGGAGCCATTATAATAGGATTTTTGATGGCCAACCAATTTTACCAAGATCTCTCTTATTATCTTTCCAGATTAATAAGGAATTCTATTGTTAAAGATATAGTTGGCTTTGCCATTATATTCATTGTTACAGCCATCCTCATAAGCCTTATCGGAAGGTTCATGAGGAGACTCCTAAGGAAGGAAAAGACCCTGAGTATCATAGATCGCCTTGCAGGTGGTATGATAGGGCTTCTTAAGGGGGTATTGATCCTCTCGCTGATATTGATACCAATAAATATCTTTCCCTTCCTGAAAACCGAGATGGCCTCAAAATCCAGAATAGTACCATATCTCATGGTCATCTCCAAAGAATTGGTCAGACTCTCCTTTTCTGAATCAGATATAAGTAAGAAGATAGGAGGTAATACCATCATGAAGGATGCAAAAAGGGGGTTAAGTCAAGGGGTAAATTCGATAAAGAAAGGGCTTCTAGATAAATTAGATAGAAAGGGGTGGATTAAAAAGAAGGTGAAAGGGGATATTTCTTCTCCTCCCAATGAGGACATCTCAGAAGATGATAAGGCAAACCTTGAGAAATTGCTAAAAGAAAACCCTTAAAAGGGGGATTACACCTACCCTACAACCTATTATCCTCCCCCGAGACTATCTTTTCTATCTCCTCTACTGCCTTATCGATAGAACCCCTTATAGATTCATATTCATAATCTGCTATCCTCTTTAATACATATTCTGATGGGTCCTCTCCTTCAAATGGCCTCCCAATACCGATCCTTATACGAAAAAAATCACCTGTCCCAATATATTCTATAATCGATCTTATCCCCTTATGTCCTGCATCTCCCCCTTTAAACTTTTTTTTGATCTTTCCTAATGGGATGTCAATATCATCGTGGATTACTATAATATCTCTTGAGAGGAGGTTAAGGGTATCAAGTATAGATTTAACCGCCTTACCACTCCTATTCATGTATGTAAGGGGCTTTACTAAGAGGACATTCTCGCTATGAATCTCTCCTTCGCCTAATAGTGAGCAGAATCTTTTGATATTAAGATCTATCTTATATCTTGTTGTTATCTCATCAATTACAAGGAATCCAATGTTATGCCTTGTATCTTGATACTCCTTATCTGGATTGCCCAGACCAACGATTACCTTCACTTATACCTATACCTCTTTTTTCCTCTCCCCTTCCTTCTTTTCCTCCTTTTCCTCCTTTTCAGTTACTCCTACTTCCTCCTCTGTCTTGATCTCCTCCTTTTTGACCTCTGGTGCGGTAACAGTGATTACTGTCTCATTAGGGTTATTCAATATCTTGATATCCTTCGCTATCTTGATATCCCTGATATGTATTGAATCCCCTATATCAAGTGGAGAGATATCTATCTTTATCTCATCAGGTATTAATCCAGGGAGGCACTCAATCTCGATTTCTCTTGTAAGATGGCTTAATACCCCTCCTTTATTGGCTATCCCTATTGATTCTCCAAATATCCTGACGGGAATATTGACCTTGATCTTCCTATCCATTGATATCTCCATCAGATCCACATGGAATATCTCACTCTTTAATGGATGTCGCTGTATCTCTTTAATCATTACCTTTCTATTATTAACCCCATTTTCCCCTTCTATACTAAACAGGAAGATGATGTTCTCCCCCCCCTGTTTTAGGATATTCATCATATCCTTCTGGTTTATAATTACAGGGAGATTCTTTTCCCCCCCGTATAGGATCCCAGGTATAAGGCCAGCCTTTCTCAGCCTACGGGAGACACCTTTACCTCTACCCTCCCGTATTTTGCCTTTCAATTCAAGATTCTCCATGATCTACCTCCCTTTCAATTCTCGATTTACGATTCCCATTAAATAAATAATGAACTTACAGATGTCTCATTGTGAATTCTTATTATAGCCTCACCTAATAGTTGAGCGACGGAGAGGACCTTAATCTTTTTGCATATATTCTCCTTCCCATTAAGGGGTATGGTATTTGTTACTATTACCTCTTTTAATTGAGAAGATGAGATCCTTTCCAATGCAGGACCAGATAAGACAGGATGTGTACAGCAGGCATAGACATTATATGCCCCCTTATTAATAAGGGCATTTGTGGCCTCTGTTAATGTCCCTGCTGTATCTATCATATCGTCTACAATTAGTATATCCTTATCCTTCACCTCTCCTATAATGTTCATGACCCTTGACTCTCCAGGTGCATCTCTCCTTTTATCAATTATGGCCAATGAGGCATGCAATCTCTTAGCAAATGCCCTGGCACGTTCCACTCCTCCCGGATCAGGAGAGACTATCACCATATCCTTGAGGTTCTGTTTTTTGATATATTCTATTAAAATAGGTGTGGCGAAGAGGTGATCCACCGGGATATTAAAGAATCCCTGGATCTGCCCTGCATGGAGATCCATGGTTAATATCCTATTTGCACCTGCAGCAGTAATAAGATCTGCTACCAGTTTGGCGGTTATAGGTACCCTAGGTTCAACCTTTCTATCTTGGCGGGCGTATCCATAATATGGTAGAACCGCTGTAATCCTCTTTGCAGAAGACCTCTTTAGGGCATCAATCATTATCAAGAGTTCCATCAGATTTGAGTTCCCAGGGTAAGAAGTGGATTGGATTGCGAATACATCTTTGCCACGGACGTTCTCCTTTATATGTACAAATATCTCTCCATCAGAGAAATTGGATATCTCTGAATTACCCAGAGGTATATTTATATAATCACAGATATCTTTAGAAAGGGCTATATTTGATCTCCCAGAAAAGGTTAACATTTTATTATTCATTTTATCTCCCCTATTGTTTTTTTAATCTCGAGATAGGATACATATACACACTGGGGCGGGAGGATTCGAACCTCCGAATGCAGGATCCAAAATCCTGTGTCTTACCGCTTGACGACGCCCCAAGGGTTTACCCTGTTAGAAAGCTCAACCCAAAGACACAGACAAACAAGCTTTGTGCCGACAGAAGTCAGCATGAGGATTTCCTCTGAAAATCTATATAGATTTCCATATAACAAATTACACGGCGTTATCAGTCGAAATCCTCGACGGCGTACCGCTCAGTACGCCTTAGGCACTACGCAGAAATAACTTGCACATCTGGCTTGTCTTTTGTTCCGTCTTCAGCGTTGCACCA
>JACRGM010000022.1 GCA_016212345.1 Nitrospinota bacterium | reverse complement strand
TCAGATAATAAATTACACAAGGCTAGAGGGAGAAATCCGAGTAAGGCGTACTGAGCGGTACGCCGTCGAGGATTTCGACTGATAACGCCGTGTAATTTGTTATATGGAAATCTATATTTTAAAATCGAATAAGAGGATAAGATGTTCGATGTTGTTGTTGTAGGTGGCGGGCCTGCAGGTTCATATACTGCCTATCAATTAGCCAAATCTGGTCTTACAGTGTTAGTTCTGGAAGATCATAAGACGATTGGGAAACCTAGATTTTGTACTGGGGTAATCAGTAAAGAGGCATTTAATAGATTTGATCTTCCTAAAGAGTCAATACAGAGAGAGATAAAAGAGGCCAGATTCTATTCTCCGCTTGGGAGTATCCTTAATATCTCAAGAGATAAGACTCAGGCATATGTAGTAAATAGGACAGTATTTGATCAAGGTATTGCTCATAAGGCTATGGATGAGGGTGCAAGTTATCTTTTATCAACAATATGTGATGATATTGATATAAGAGATGATCATGTAAGGGTAAAGATAGAGACGCAGGGAGAAAGATTTATCTTTAAGGCCTATATCTGCGTCCTTGCAGCAGGTACCAATTATAGATTTCATGAAAAGTTAGGGATTGGTAGACCTGTAAATTTCCTTGATTGTGCACAGGCTGAATTACTAGCAAAGGACTTTTGCAGTATGGAGATATATCTAGGGACCGAGATTGCCCCTGAATCATTTGCATGGGCTGTTCCGGTATCTTCTGATTTAGTAAGGGTTGGTCTTAGTACTACTAAAAGGGACTCCTCATATCTTCTTAGAAGGCTATTAGAAAAGGATATTATCCGCACCAGGATAGATAAAATAGATAAAAAAGATATCCAGATCAAGAGGAAGGTAATACCTTATGGAATAATAAAAAAGAGTTATAGTGATAGATTGGTAGTAGTAGGGGATTCTGCCTCTCAGACAAAACCAACTACAGGGGGAGGGATCTTTAATGGACTTATCTGTTCATCAATAGCGGCTGAGACTATTATCTCCGCATTCGAGAAGGGTAGATTTGGTCATAAAGGGCTGAGGATTTATGAATCTCGCTGGAGGAGAGAGATAGGTCATGATATCCGTATGGGATTTTATGTAAGAAAGATCTTTAAGCAGTTTGCTGATCAACATATTGAATCATTATTAAGGTTATGTAATATAAATGAGATACATGCAATATTAAAGAAGTTTGCAGATTTTGATAGGCATAGTTATTTTTTGGTGGAGTTTATGAAACAACCGATATTCTGGAAGTATTTATTTTTCAAGACATCAGGTCTAAGGTATTTGTCCACTCATGAAGGGTTATGATTCCCTCCCATAAGATATATATTAACATAAGCTCAGTGTCAGTGTTCAGTGTCAATGCCCAAGTTATGATTCCCTCCCATAAGATATATATTAACATAAGTCCCTTTTCCTGGTTGACTTTTTATACCGATAGAGCCACCATGGTCTTCGATTATCCTGTAGACTGTAGCCAATCCTAATCCTGTACCTCCCTCCTTTGTGGTAAAGAAAGGATCAAAGATCTTAGCCATATCTTCCTTAGATATTCCTATCCCTGTATCATGAAAGACCATCTTAACCCTTTGCCGAGACAATGGATTACCTATATTATCTCTGTCTATATGATCCTGATTATTGTATGATGTGGTTATTTCTAATTTACCTCCATCAGGCATAGCTTGTATAGCATTGATGGATAGATTCCAGAAGACTTGTTTCATCTGTTCTGGATCGATTTCCGCCCATATCTCTATTTTATTTGATATGACCAATTCTATCTTGGGATTATATTCTCTGCTATGCTTAAGGAGTGTGAGGGTCTCCTCTATGATCTTATTGATATTACATCTCCTAGATCTTAATGGTTTTGGA
Organism: Nitrospinota bacterium; assembly: GCA_016212345.1. Taxonomy (GTDB): domain Bacteria; phylum Nitrospinota; class Nitrospinia; order SZUA-224; family SZUA-224; genus SZUA-224. The sequence goes on along the minus strand of JACRGM010000022.1, from coordinate 3,673 downwards.
TTGGCATAACCCAGAAATTCTTTTATGATCATATTCAATCTATCAGTCTCTCTGACGACGATCTCCATCAATCTCCTGTTTTCTCCATCAAGGGTTAACTCATCCTTAAGAACCTGGATCGAACCACTCATTGATGCAAGTGGGTTTCTGATCTCATGTGCTATACCTGCAGATATCTTTCCGATAGCAGCAAACCTCTCTGCCCTTGCAACCCTTTCTTCCATCTCTTTCACCTTTGTGATGTCTTGAAATATACTTATCACCCCCTTAACTCTATCCATCTCATCCCTCAAGAGGGAGAAACTTATCCCAATATATATCTTCCTCCCATCCTTCCTCCTGAATATACCCTCACAGCGATAAGGATTGTTACCTATCATGATAGGCTCTTTAAATACCATACTTATCTCAGGAAGATCGAATAGATCAGGACATGACAACCCCTTGACCTCCTCAAATTTGTATCCACTAATACCTTCTCCTGCTTGATTAAAGGAGGTGATTCCCCCTTTCAGGTCTGTTGTTAAGAGACCACTCCCTATGCTCCTTACAACATTCTCATGAAATCTCTGAAGCTCAATCAGATCCCCACTCTTTTCCTTTAGTTCCTCCCTTACCTTCTTCAACCTTTCAGATAGATATCCACTTAAGAAGGCAACAAGAAAGAAGGCAGAGATATTTATAAGGACTATATAAAAGAGATAACTTGGTTCACAGGAGATGGGTGCCTTAGGATAATATCTAAGTGGATGTATAATATTATAAAATTCGAGATCTATAAAGGTACCGTAAAGGATACTGGCAAGTGAGGCAATGATATAACTCCCTGGTCTATAAAGTACTATGCTTGCGGTAATAATAGTGAGTATGTAGAGGAAGGAAAATGGGCTCTCTATTCCCCCTGTAATATAAATGACACCGGTCTCAACAAGTAAATCGCCAATGGTCTGAATATAACAGAATACCCTGAGATCTTTGATCAATCCTAATAAGAGTGCATAAAATATCGTCAAAAGATAGGTGATACCGATCAGGATAGTTATGGAGAGGATAAATGGTAGTTGACCGACTCGGTACTGAAAGATAACGACAGTCCCTAATAAGACGGTAATAACAACCACCCTCAGTATCATTAAGACCTTGATCCTAAATAGTAGATCTTTATCAGAAAAGGAGGGTTCTCTTTTCATTTATCCTATTGCTGATGCCATCTTGAATATGGGTAGATACATCGCTATAACTATACCACCTATGACTACCCCGAGAAAGACCATCAACGCTGGTTCTAGGAGGGAGGTTAGTGCCTCTACAGCAGTATCTACCTCTTCGTCATAAAAATCGGCTATCTTGTTAAGCATGGTATCTAATGCCCCTGTTGCCTCACCGATCTCTATCATCTGGATCACCATAGGGGGGAAGACCTTATGTTTACCGAGAGGGGTAGCAATAGTTTGCCCCTCCTTTATGCTAGAAATGGTAGAGATGATAGCCTTTTCAACCACCTTCTGACCGGCTGTCCTTGCAGTGATATCTAGTCCCTCTATGATAGGGACACCACTACTAATGAGTGTCCCCAATGTCCTCGTAAATTTTGCTACTGCTACCTTTACAATAAGGCCGGCTATTGGTAGCTTCAGTGTGAGGGTATCAATCATCAATTTACCCTGCTCAGTCTTATAATAGCGTCGTAAGAGGAAGATAATAGTAGCGATGATTATAACCATATAATGTGTATAGTTCTTAAATATCCCACTTATCTTCATAACAATCAATGTTGGTACAGGTAGGGCTCCCCCCGTATCTGCGAACATCTTTGCAAATGTGGGTATGACGAATATCATAAGACCTGCAACAACCACCACTGCAACAATTAGAATAACTATAGGATATACCATCGCAGATTTGATCTTCTTCTTGAGCGCCATCGACTTCTCCATATATGCTGCAAGTCTATTCAAGATTGTATCTAGTATCCCTCCAATCTCACCTGCCTCCACCATATTGGTATACAAGGTATCAAATATCTTTGGGTGTTTTCGGAGGGCATCAGAAAAGGTATCACCGGTTTCAACACTTGTCTTGATACTATTTACGGTTTTTGCAAGGAGTTTATTATCAGACTGATTAGCCAGGATTGTAAGGCACTGGACTAGAGGGACCCCTGCATCGATCATAGTAGCAAGCTGTCTTGTAAAGACCACAGCATCCTTTTCTGTCACCTTTGCACCAAATCCGGGTATAACAATCTCTTTTGACTTCTTTTTGATCCACAAAATAATAAGTTGCTGCCTTAAAAGGATAGACCTAGCTACATCTATATCCAGTGCCTCTATTTCCCCTTTTATAATCCCCCCCCCTTTTGTCTTACCTTTATAATTAAAGATAGGCATATGAAAGTTCTCACTCCTCTCTTTCTATAGTCTGTAATGAAAATGCATTGATGGTCTTCTTAGCCTTTTCTAGTTGGATCCCTATATTGGCCAATTTCTTGGTTGTTACCTTCAGCCGTTCCACAAGTGCATCAATAATACAACGTAGATCATTAGGGATATCATTTAACATAATTATAAAGGATTCTTTGTCAATTATCCCGATATTCACCTCTCCTACCGCAATCACAGAGGCAGATCTATGAGTATTACTGATAAGTCCCATCTCCCCAAATACATCCCCTTTCTTAAGTCTCCCTATAATTACCTGTTTATCATCTATCTTTTTCAATACCCTAACCTCACCAGATAGGACAATATAGGCATTATTACTAATAATACCCTCTGTTACTATTACATCACCATCCTTGAATCTCCCGATAATCGGAACATTCTTTATCATTATTCCTCCTAGTAAGTATGCAAGATACTGAGGATTCCTCTCATACTATGAGCAGATACTACTACTTCTTTAGCTTTAGTGCATCTTTAAATACCTTATAGAATCTCTCATTGGCTCCTATAGAGCTATTTAATATATCCCTTACATTCTGTATCTCCTTTATATTGATAACCACATCAACACTCTTTAAAAATGCTGTCATATTGTCCATTGTCCTTAGATCCTGACCAAGTAAGGCAACAAATATCTCCCTCCTTCTAGCCATCGGCATAGGTTGGATATAATCGAGAATAGGGTTTTTGGTCGGGGAACAGCCTGCAAAATTCTCATTAAGTATTATGAGATCATATCTTGTGAATTTTAACTTAGTAAGGGCATCATCTACACCTTTAGCTATACTTATCTTATACTCGAGCTTATCCATTGTAATCTTTAATAGATCTGTATTCTTATCATCACAGATCAGTGCTGTTTTATCACCTTCATCAAAGAAATCGATCCCTTCCTTTGGTATACTGACCTGTAGCACAGGAATAGGCTGGGGGATAGATGGTGTAAGCCTAGAGGTTTCTGAGACAGTCTCTCTCATACTATCTTGATCATGGGATACCCCCATATCTTTAATTCTATCGGTTATACTGATATTATTTCTACAGTGTGGACATATAAGGGTGAATACCTTATTATCAGGCACCCTATCCTCAGGAATTGTAATCCTCTTATTACATTTTGAACAGATAATATCCATTTCAACCTCTCTTTGGACTCCTTATAAATGCCCCTACCTTTTTACTATATTCATCATCTAAATTCAGTCCTTCAATATCAGTGGTCTTCTCAC
>JACRGM010000205.1 GCA_016212345.1 Nitrospinota bacterium | reverse complement strand
CCTTTGGTGCAACGCTGAAGACGGAACAAAAGACAAGCCAGATGTGCAAGTTATTTCTGCGTAGTGCCTAAGGCGTACTGAGTGGTACGCCGTCGAGGATTTCGACTGATAACGCCGTGTAATTTGTTATATGGAAATCTAGAGGAGAAATAGTAAGTTATGAACCCAAATAATAATAAAGATATTACAAGATCTAAAACCATCCCTTTACTCCCGTTAAGGGATATTGTGGTCTTCCCAAATATGATAATCCCTCTCTTTATAGGGAGGATAAAATCTGTAAAGGCAGTGGAGAATGCCTTATCCCATGGAAGGAATATTTTCCTGTCTACACAGAAGAATCCAAAGACTAATAATCCTGAACCAAGTGATATATTTGAAATTGGAACAATTGGTGAAATATTACAGATTCTAAAACTCGCTGATGGTACGGTTAAGGTACTTGTGGAGGGGAAGGAGAGGGGGAAAATAGGGTCATTCCTTAATAATAAGGACTTCTTTGAGGTAAATGTGATCAGGATAGAAGAGAAGGTTACTACTATCTCTATAGATATAAAGGCACTGATGAAGAATATAAATAGTCTCTTTGAGGAATATGTCAAATTAAATCAGAGAATTACACCTGAGGTATTAATCTCTATCACAAATACGGAAGATCCATACCTGTATGCAGATACTATTTCAGCTCACCTTAACTTAAAGATTTTTGAAAGGCAACAGATATTGGAGTTAGTAGATATCAAGAAGAGATTGAATAAGATCTATAACTTTATTGAGTCTGATCTTGCGATGTTGAGGATAGAAAAAAAGGTAAGAGGGCGTGTTAAAAAGCAGATGGAGAAGAGTCAGAAGGAATATTATTTAACAGAACAGATGAAGGCAATCCAGAAGGAATTGGGACGATATGATGATATAAAGACAGAAATCAATGAGCTGAAGAATAAGATAAAGAAGGCAAAGATGCCGAAGGATATTAATGAAAAGGCATTAAAGGAGCTCAAAAGATTAGAGATGATGCCACCTATGTCTGCGGAGGCAACAGTTGTTCGTAATTATATAGACTGGCTTGTAGAACTCCCCTGGGAGGAAAGGACTAAGGATAAATTGAGGATCATAGAAGCTGAGAGGATTCTTAATGAGGACCATTACGGTCTAGAAAAGATAAAAGAGAGAATTGTAGAATATCTATCTGTCCGTAAGTTGGTGAAAAAGATGAAAGGTCCTATACTCTGTCTTGTAGGCCCTCCTGGTGTAGGAAAGACCTCATTAGGTCAGTCAATAGCAAGGGCATTGGGAAGAAGGTTTGTCCGTATGTCACTTGGTGGTGTAAGGGATGAGGCAGAGATAAGGGGTCATAGAAGGACATACATTGGGGCACTCCCAGGTAGAATTATCCAATGTATCAAAAATGGAGGAACTAAAAATCCGGTCTTTATGCTTGATGAGATAGATAAGATGAGCACAGATTTCAGGGGGGACCCTTCAGCTGCCCTGTTAGAGGTACTCGATCCTGAACAGAACAATGCCTTTGATGATCACTATCTTGAAGTAAGGTTTGATCTCTCAGAGGTCATGTTTATTACTACTGCAAATGTACTTTATTCCATACCCCAGCCTCTTCAAGATAGAATGGAGATCTTGAGGATACCAGGTTATACAGAGCATGAAAAGTTGAGGATTGCAGAGTTATTCCTGATCCCCAAGAAGTTAAGTGAACATGGTCTAATAAAGAAGAACCTATGCTTTTCACGGGCTGCTATCCAGACGATTATAAAAGAGTATACAAGGGAGGCAGGTGTAAGGGGTCTTGAACGTGAGATAGCATCGATATGTAGAAAGGTAGCAAAGAAGGTTGTGAGTGAAGGAAGAAAGACAAAGGTAAATATAATCCCTCGTAAGGTTGCCAATTACCTAGGGCCTTCAAGGTATCGTGTTGGAAAGGCAGAGAAGAAGAAAGAAATAGGTTTGGCAACAGGGCTTGCATGGACCGAGGTTGGTGGAGAGTTGTTGACTATTGAAGTGATCGTAATGGATGGAAAAGGGAAACTTACCCTAACTGGGAAATTGGGTGATGTAATGCAGGAGTCTGCACATGCAGCCTTAAGTTATGTAAGGTCAAGGGCAAGTCAGTTGGGACTAAAGAGAGACTTTTATCAGAAGAAGGATATACATATCCATATCCCAGAGGGTGCCATACCTAAGGATGGGCCATCAGCCGGTATCACTATAGCAGCCGCTATTATATCTGGTCTTACTAATATACCAGTAAGGAATGATGTAGCCATGACAGGTGAGATAACCTTAAGGGGGAGGGTGCTTCCTGTTGGTGGGGTAAAGGAGAAGATCCTTGCTGCCCATAGAGGGGAGATACGGACAATAATACTTCCTAATGAAAACGAGAAGGATATGAAGGATATACCGGCTGCTATTAGAAAGTCATTGAAGATCATCTTTGTAGAGAATATGGATGAGGTTATAAAGATTGTCATGGTAAAGGGGGAGGAGAGAAAGATTTCAGAAACATCTACCTCAAAAGATAAAGATATAGAAGATAAATTTGAGATAGAGCCAGCCTTTGATAAGTCTATATCTGAGTT
>JACRGM010000203.1 GCA_016212345.1 Nitrospinota bacterium | reverse complement strand
GTCTTACGGTTGTGGAGTATAATAGATCATCCTTTGCTACAGATCTCTCTTCTGAGACATTAAAGAAGAGTAATTTAGGGGAGATGAAGGTGGGTGACCCACTCAATCTGGAGAGGGCACTGAGGGTAAATGATAGATTTGATGGTCATATTGTCAGTGGCCATAGCGATGGAGTTGGGGTGATAAAGGATAAGCAAATAGGGACTAAGGGGTTTATCTTGACTATCCAACCATCAGATGAGGTGATGAGATATATTATAACAAAAGGCTCTATTGCGGTTGATGGTATCAGTCTTACAGTTGCTGATCATAATCATAATAGCTTTAAGGTATCTATTATCCCATATACTGCCCAGAAGACCACTATTGGGCGTAAAGGGATAGGTGCAACAGTAAATATAGAGGCAGATCTTATAGGGAAGTATATAGAGAGGTTTATGTATAATGATAGAGGTAAAGGGAAGAGAGAAAAGATAGATCGTGAATTTCTTATGAAGCATGGGTTTATTTGATTCGAAAATTGGATAGGTATTTTCAGAATAAGGGCGAAAGAATCATAGATAGAGGCATAAGCCTCTGGACAAGATTTTCAGAGGAAGGAGGGATATAGTATGCCATTTGATAAGATCTCTGATGCAATAGAGGATATCAGGCAGGGTAAGATGGTCATCCTTGTAGATGATGAAGATAGGGAGAATGAAGGTGACCTTATGATAGCCGCAGAAAAGGTTACACCTGAGGTCATTAACTTTATGGCAAAATATGGGAGGGGATTGATTTGCCTATCATTGACACCTCAGAGGCTTGAGGAGCTTCAACTCCCCCTAATGGTTAATGAAAACACCTCGAACTTTGGTACAGCCTTCACCATCTCTATTGATGCGAAGAGGGGTACTACTACTGGTATATCTGCTGGAGATAGGGCAGTTACTATCCTTACAACAATAGATCCTAAAACCAAAAAAGAAGATCTTGTCCAACCAGGACATGTCTTTCCCCTCAAGGCAAAAGAAGGAGGGGTATTGGTCAGGACAGGTCAGACAGAGGGATCAGTAGATCTTGCCCGTTTAGCAGGTCTCTATCCTGCAGGTGTAATATGTGAGATCATGAACGATGATGGGACAATGGGACGTGTCCCTCAATTAACAGAATTTGCGAAGAAGTTTGGTCTGAAGATGATCACTATAAAGGATTTGATAGAATACAGGATGCAGAGAGAGACCTTTATTGATAGAGTTGCAACAACAAAACTTCCCACACGATTTGGTACCTTTGATGCTATTGCATTCAAGAATATCTTGAATAAGGATGTACACCTTGCATTAGTAAAAGGGGAGATCCGTCCTGATATAGATGTCTTGGTAAGGGTACATTCCCAGTGTCTAACAGGTGATATCTTTGGTTCTTATAGGTGTGATTGTGGGGAACAGCTTCACAAAGCATTAGAGATGATAACAGAAGAGGGTAGTGGGGTTCTCCTCTATCTTTATCAGGAGGGACGCGGTATAGGACTGATCAACAAACTGAAGGCATATTCTCTTCAGGATCAGGGGAAGGATACTGTTCAGGCCAATGAGGCCTTGGGCTTTAAGCCTGATTTAAGGGATTATGGGATAGGGGCACAGATATTGGTGAATTTAGGTATTGGTAGGATAAGGCTTATGACGAATAATCCTAGAAAGATCGTTGGTCTTGAGGGTTATGGATTAAAGGTAGTAGAGAGGGTACCTCTAGAGATTACACCTTGTAAGGATAACCTGAGGTATCTGAGGACAAAACGGGAGAGGATGGGACATCTGATAAGGAATGTATAAAAGGAAAGGAGATATTATATGCCAAGGATAATTCAAGGGGATATGAAAGGTAGTGGTTATAGGTTTGGCATAGTGGTAAGCCGTTTTAATGAGTTTATCACAGGACATCTCTTAGAGGGGGCAATAGATGCACTTATCAGGCACGGTGTTGATGATAAGGATATCGAGGTAGTAAAGGTCCCCGGTTCATTTGAGATACCTTATGTGGCGAAGAAGATGGCAATAGGAAAGAGGTATAATGCCATTATATGCCTTGGTGCTATAATACAAGGGGATACCTCTCATTATAAATATATTGCATCTGAGGTGACTAAGGGGATAGCAAGTATATCTCTAGAGACAGGTCTCCCTATTATACTAGGGGTATTAACCACAGAGACCATTGAACAGGGGATAGAGAGGGCGGGTTCCAAATCTGGGAATAAAGGTTGGGATGCAGCTATCTCTGCAATAGAGATGGTAAATCTGTATAAGGAGATAGAAGATTTAAAGATTTAAGGTGAATCCCCATCCCTATCAGTTGATATTAAAAAGGATGAGAATACTTTAAGTGTTATGAGAAGGCGTAGAAAGGCAAGAGAATTTGCTTTGAGGATCCTTTATCAGAGTGATATTACCAAGGAGGACCCAAGAGATATCATTAGTACCTTTTGGAGACATAAAAGTTATCCAGAGGATATAAGACTATTTACTGAGAGGTTAGTGAGAGATACGGTTGAAAATATAGAGACAATAGACCACCTTATTGAAGAGAGTAGCGAACATTGGCATTTGGAGAGGATAGGGATTGTAGAGAGGAATATTCTGAGAATTGCAGTTAACGAATTCCTTTCAATGGATGATATCCCCCACAATGTCACTATAGATGAGGCGATTGAGATTGCCAAGAGATTTGGTACAGATGATTCAGCCGGATTTGTTAATGGTATCTTAGACAAGATAAAGAAAGAGATTGAGAAGGAGAACCTGATTGATAAAGATAAAGATCCTCTCTCAAGAGTTTATTAAGACAGAAACCGATCTGGCTGTTGTAACCTTTTTTAAGGATATGATTCCCCTAAAAGGAGATGCTGGTATCATAGACTGGTTATTAAATGGACAGATATCAAATCTTATTAAACAAAAGAAGATATCAGGGGCATTTAGAGAGAAGGCCCTCCTGCCAAGTCAGAATAAGATATCCTCTGATAAGATATTGTTATTAGGGATGGGGAAGAGTACCAATTTCAGCACCTCAAAGATTTCACTTATTTACTCCCATCTAATAACTGTTATTTTAAAATTAAATATTTGTGATTTTGGGATGGATATATGCATAAAGAATATATCTGATCTCGATTATGCCCGTATTGTCGAGGATATCATAGATGGGATGTTAAAGGGTTTTTCCCGTCTCTTAAAGGATAGTAAAGACTTTGTAATAAAGATAGTTGAGAATGATGGAGGAAGGATTGATATACTTAATAATGCTGTTAAATACTCTGTGGAGAGATTTATGAAGAAGGGTAAGAAGTTAGAGATATCCATGGACTTTGGGTAGAGAGGATTTACAACTTGAGATATGTTATTTTATCTGATGTACATGGAAATTTAGAGGCACTTCAAGCGGTAATAGATGAGATAAAAAGACTAAGATATGAGAAATTGGTCTTTTTAGGTGATATAGTTGGTTATGGTGCGAATCCTAATGAGGTAATAGAGATAATAAGATCACTTGTAGATCGGCCATTAACCTTGGCTGGTAACCATGATTATGCGGCTATTGGATTGACAGATATATCATACTTTAACTCATCTGCTATGGAGGCTATATTATGGACAGGGGAATGCCTGACAGAGAAAAACATAGGGTATCTGAGAGGGTTGAAGGTAGATTTGACTTATGAAGGGCTTACCTTTGCGCATTCATCTCCAAAGGAGCCTGATAAGTGGCATTACATAATGGATATCTCTGATGCTATTGAGAACTTCGATTTCTTTGATACAAGGATATGTTTTGTTGGACATTCTCACATCCCTATAATTATAGAAAAGGATAGCACTGGGGATATAAATATATACAATGGAGAGAAGAGACTTAATAGTGAGTGTAGATATATCATAAATATCGGGAGTGTGGGGCAACCAAGAGATAGAGATCCAAGGTCTTCCTTTGCTGTATACGATTCAGAGACAGAGACTATAGAGATAAAGAGGGTTTCATATGACATTGCTGAGGCTCAAGAGAAGATATTAGAAAAAGGTCTGCCGTTCCAGTTGGCTTACAGACTTGCCTATGGAAGGTAGGGAAGGTAGTATGAGAAGGGATTGTTAATGTTTCTACAGGTTAAAAAAGGAATTCCCTATCAGAAAAAAATACGAAAGAAATACGAAAATACGAAAAAAATCCTTGACTTATTAGAGTTTATATGATATATTATGTTTTATATAAGTTTATTATAGTTTACCACAACTTAGAGGTTACTTACCATTTGGGATATGAACCTATTCAACAGAAATTGGTTATATCAAAATAAAAATTAAATGTGGGGATAGCAATGAACTATTTTAATTTTGACCTGTGCTCAAAATCTTCAGGATTTTGAGCGCTGAGGGGGGATATAGATGGCTGATGTTATATTGATTCAACCGGGCAATGGATTGTACAGAAAAAGCCAGATATATATACCTACGGGACTACTTTTCGTCTCATCTTTTCTCAACAAAGAGGGATATGATATCAAAATTATCGACATGAGAATAGAGGATAATTGGGAAGAGGTTTTGTTAAGAGAATTGAAGACTTCCCCTATATGCGTTGGTATAACAGTGATGACTGGCATTCCAATTTTAGATGGTTTGAAAGTAAGCAAATTGGTAAAAAAGTACAATAAAGATATTCCTGTTGTGTGGGGAGGTGTTCATCCTTCGATCCTGCCGAAACAAACCATTGAAAATGAAAACATAGATTTTGTCATTCAAGGCGAGGGCGAATATACCTTTTATGAATTAGTCAAGGCGCTAGAGAATGGCAAAACAGACTCCTATAATGATATTAAAGGACTTTGGTATAAAGAAAATTCAAAGCCAAAATCGACATCAGCCTGCGAATTTCTAAATTTAGATGAGTTGCCTGATCTTCCGTATAACCTCATTGACGTTGGCAAATATATTAAAACAACTAAGTATTATTTCGAGGATGGCATGTTTACCTTACAGACCAGCAGAGGTTGCCCATATAAATGTACTTTTTGTTACAATAGTAATTTCAATCGTTCAAAATGGAGAGCAATGTCTCCTGAGAGAGTCTTAGAGCAGATAAAATGCGCAGTGAATAATTATAAAATCAAGGGAATTGGGATTATTGATGACAATTTCTTTATGAATATAAAAAGGGCAGATACAATACTGGAGCTTATTGAAAGAGCTGGGATAGACATTAAGTTGCATTTTCAAGGGATGACAGTAGAATCGCTTCACCGAATGAATAAAAGTCAATTACAAAGACTCGAAAGGTTAGGGGTTGAGTATCTGCAGTTAGGTGTGGAATCTGGATCGCAGAGAATCCTTGATTTGATTAATAAAAGGATACGCGTGGAGCAAATCATTGATATTAACAAGAAACTAAATGAATATACGAACATTAAGCCAATCTATAACTTCATGATTGGTTTTCCTACTGAAACAGAGGATGACATTTTTTTAACCACGCAGTTGTTCATTAAATTGATGGAGGAAAATCACAAGGCAGTTCTTCAGAATATCAGCGTTCTTGTCCCTTATCCAGGCACCACGATTTATGATCTAGCGCTAAGACTAGGCCTTAAACCGCCTTCGACCTTAGAAGAATGGGGGAGTGAACACTGGATATACTTTGATAAGAGGTATCCATGGCTTTCAAAAAAGATGAATAATATGATTAAACGAGTTGTTTACGCCTCTTTTGGCGCCAATAAAAACCTAAGCGAATATTTTGACTCAAGATTCAAACGACTGTTGTTTAAGAGCTACCATCCATTGGCCAAATTTCGACTAAAACATAATTTCTATTACTTTATGCCAGAAGCAAGCACAAACTTGGTGGAAAAGCTGACAAAGGTTATGTTAACCACAGATACAAGCTGAGATTCAGTAATAGAAGTCTCTTATCCATCCATCAAATGATCACGGACAAACAAGTTTGTCCATGCCACCCACAATCACAAAACACTCGAAATATAGATTTCCATATAATACGGCTTGATATTACCTATATTAGTTCAATATAATAAGACTATATTTTATAAGGAGAATTGAGTAATGGCAGATGTATTGTTGATTCAGACAACAGATGGGTTTTATGGAAGAAGTCAGATGTTTCTTCCTATGGGATTACTCTGTATCTCATCTCTTCTTGATAAAGAAGGATACAGGGTCAAGATCATAGATATGAGGGTAGATGAGGAGTGGGAGAAGACATTATTAGATGAACTCAAGACCTCTTCCCCAATATGCATCGGGATAACTGTAAAGACCGGCATCCAGATATTGGATGGGTTAAAGGCAAGTAAATTAATAAAGAGACACAACAAAGATATTCCTGTAGTGTGGGGAGGCGTTCATCCTTCATTCCTTCCTGAACAGACCATTATAAACGATAACATCGATTTTGTTGTTCAGGGCGAGGGAGAATATACATTCTATGAATTGGTAAAGGCGCTACAGGATGGAAAGAGAAATTTTTATGATATCAAAGGACTTTGGTACAAAGACAATTCAAAGCCAAAAGCGACTCCTATGCGTGAGCTTGCTGATTTAGATAAGTTGCCCAATCTTCCATATCATCTAGTTGATATTAACGCTTATGCGGAAGGAACAAAGTATCAGTTTGAAGGCGGGATGTTTACATTACAGAGTAGCAGGGGATGCCCCTTCAGATGTACCTATTGTTACAATAGTAATTTCAACCGAGCCAAATGGAGGGCCATGTCCCCTGAGAGGGTATTAGAAGAGGTAAAATTAGCAGTGAATAGATATAATATAAAGGGGATCGGATTTGTAGATGATAATTTTTTTATAAACATTAAAAGGGCAAATCAAATATTGGAACTTATTGAAAAGGCTGGTTTAGGTGTTAAGTTGTGGTTTCAGGGGGTAAGGGTAGATTCACTTCATAGAATGAGTGAATCCGAGCTACAGAGGCTTGAAAAGTTGGGAGTGGAATACCTGCAGATCGGGGTAGAATCTGGGTCGCAGAAGATTCTTGATTTTATCAAAAAGAATATGCGTGTAGAGCAGGTCATTGAGCTCAATAAGAAATTAGGCGAGTATACGAACATCAAACCTATTTATAATTTTATGATCGGCTTTCCAACTGAGACAGAGAGGGATATCTCTTTGACCACAGAGTTATTTGTTAGATTGATAGAGGATAATCCCAAGGCAGTGCTTAGGTATATCAACTACCTCAGCGTTTATCCTGGCACTGAGATTTATGATTTGGCATTAGAGATAGGGCTTAAGCCACCCTCCAGACTAGAAGAATGGGGTAAGATGCATTTCTTTGACTTTAATAAATCATATCCATGGATATCAGAAAAGATGCAGCAGAGGATAATACGGGTTATCTACGCCTCTTATGGAACTAACAGGAAGCTTGGCGATTATTTTGACTCAAAAATTAAACGTCTATTAGTTAAGATATATTATCCCATGGCCAAATTTCGTTTAAAGCATAATTTTTACTACTTTATGCCTGAGGCGCGTTGGGATATGATAGGCAAGATAGTTAAGACTATGATGGGAGAGAGAAAGAAGAAATCAGAAAAAAATCCTTGACAATAACAAACCAGAACTATATAATAATATTCAAATATTCAACATAGGGGTAGGGGGTGCATTATGATAATGATAGGGAAAAAGAATTTTTGTAGGAGGGGAGTAATAACAGCAATATCTTTGATGCTTATATTTATGGCATCCTTTACTACATCAGCTCAGATCCTAACTGATGGTATTGTTGATAATACTGCTCCTGGTCAATTCAGGGTAGTAGGTGTATGGGATACAGCGCCTCCACCTTCCTTAGTTCAACAAGAATGGGGTACTAATCTCCGTTATCGGGCGGGTGATGGAATTGGTGCAAACACAGCTACATGGGATGCTGAGTTGCCCGCAGGAGCTGGCGACTATGATGTATTTGTGTGGTATGTCGCAGGATCAACCCTTGCCACCAATGCACCGTTTATTATTAACCATGCAGGTGGTCCAACCACAGTATTGGTGAATCAACAGATAAATGGGGGGCAATGGGTAAGTATAGGGAGATTTAACTTCGCTAATAACGGTACAGAGAATGTGACTTTATCAGATAATACTATTAATAGCGATATTACTATAGAGAGTGATGAAGATGGTGGCCCTCAACCTGATCCACCTGCACCCCCCCCACCCCCACCCCCACCCCCACCTCCACCATTGCCATCAACTTGGGTAGTGGCAGATGCGGTTAGGTTTGTATCTGTTGTATCTCAAGTGCCTGACGGTGCTGTTGACAATAATGATCCTGGTCAATTTAGTGTACTAGGTATATGGGCTGTAGCGCCTCCACCTTTTTTCAATGGTCGACAATATGATATTGACCTCCGTTATCGTGATGGTGTTGGTACTGGTGGTCGTGTCAAGTGGCATGCTGAGTTAACTGCAGGAGCTGGGGACTATGAGGTATCTGTCTGGTATGTAGCAGGACCGACTAACGCAAGTAATGCACCATTTACTGTTGATCATGCTGGTCTTACTACTACAATACGGGTAAATCAAAAGATAAATGGTAGTCAATGGGTTAGCCTGGGGACATTTACTTTTAATGGTGATCCCTCAGAAGGTGTAACCTTATCAGATAATGCCAATGGGTGGGTCATTGCAGATGCTGTCGGATTTAAGTTTATATCATCTACCACTATAGGTGAGTAACAATTAAAAAGAAAGACCTGCTCCTCGAATGATGAGAAATTATCCTGAAATATGCCAGAGGCATTCAAGTATTATTCGTTTTACTATTGAAATAATATCCCATGGTCAAAAATATATCTTATGGGTACGATCAGCCTACCCAGCGTGTTTGCGAAGTATGCAGACAATTCAGAGAGGGTGCATATCTTGTGTAATTTATTATCTGAAAATCTATATTGCATTGCGATCATTTTTCATCAGAATTATTTGGAAGAAGGCTTATGT